>NZ_JACJFD010000021.1:0-89756 GCF_014164415.1 Pseudoalteromonas sp. SG43-1
GATTATATCAACGGATATTACAACAACGTTAGGCCGCATCATTATAATGCCGGTTTAGCGCCAAATGAATCTGAGGTTAGATATCAAGATTCTAAAACTGTGGCCAAATTTTATTGACCACTACACACCAAAAGAGATTCAAGGTAAATAATAAATTTGTATTGTTTTTGAACTGATGAATAAACAAGAAAGGCTGCAATGTGCAGCCTTTCTTAATTTTAAACTATATTTGTATATTAAGCGTCTTCCTTGGCTTCTTCTTCACTAATTTGTTTTAGTGCTTGAATGAATGAGTCGCTTGGTTGTCCGCCAGTAAGTGCATATTTATCGTTTATGATAAACGTAGGTACTGACGTAATACCCATCTGTTTAAAGTTGTCTTGCTCTTGGCGTACGTCTTGTACGTATTTATCTGAGTGTAAAATACTACGTGCCTCTTCTTTATCAAGGCCAACACTTGCTACTACATCAAGCAGAGCATCTTCTTGGTTTAAGTATTTTAAATCGGTGAAGTGCGCTTCAAAAAAGGCGAGTTTTAGCTTCGTTTGCTTACCTTCTTCACGTGCCCACATTAGTAAACGATGCAAATCAAAGCTGTTGATCATGATGCGTTTGCCATCAAAATTAAAGGTAAACCCAGCACGCTGACCGGCTTCGAACATGTTTTTACGATTTTCATCGCCTTGCTCTTCGCTTAGGTTGTACTTTTGCATTAGGTGCTCGTTTAAATTTTGACCTTCAAGCGGCATGTCAGGATTTAGCTCAAAAGGATGCCACGTAATATCTGCACTCATCTCGTCTTTAAGTTGCTCTAGTGCAGTTTCTAGGTTTTTATAACCCACTATACACCAAGGGCACATTACGTCTGAAACGATATCAATTTTAAAGTTTTTCATATTTATCCTTTTGAGGATTGCTTTGGTATAACAGGGGATATTGGGATGAACTGCACTTTATCAATACCAAACTAAAAAGAGCAGCTAAGCAGCTGCTCTTGAAAGTATTCAGTTTTAAGCGTTAAGGCCAAATGGGTCGTCAATACTATAACTTGGTTGTGTAAACCAATGTGGGCCGTTGTCGGTCATGTAAAAATGATCTTCTAAACGCACGCCAAATTCATCGGGTATAACTAACATTGGCTCGTTACTAAAGCACATGCCTGGGGCAAGTGGGGTTTTATCACCGCCAACTAAATATGGCGATTCGTGAATATCTAGCCCAATGCCGTGACCAGTTCGATGCGGGCAACCCGGTGTTTGGTACTGCGGGCCTAACCCTTGCGCTGCTAAATAGTTACGTGCGCCCGCGTCAACGTCTTCGCACGTAGCACCAATTTTAGCTGCATTAAACGCGGCCATTTGCGCTGCTTTTTCATGATCCCAAAACATACGTTGGCGCATTGTTGGTTCGCCAAATACATAGGTACGGGTTATATCTGATAGGTAATCGTGTACTTTACAGCCAGTATCAATTAGTACCATATCGCCTTTTTTAAGTACTTGGGCGTTTTTAACACCGTGCGGGAAAGACGTTGCAACACCAAATAAAACAATACAAAAATAGTTACCTGGCGCACCTACTTTTTGGTGTGCTTGCTTAATAAAAGCTTCTACTTCGGTGGTGGTTATTCCCTCATAAAGCATGCTTGCTGTGGCTTGATGCACGGCTAAGGTCATATCCATCGCGCGCTGCATTAAGCTAAGCTCGTGAATTGATTTATGCATACGGCAATGCGCCGTTACAGGTTGTGCATTTATGAGGGTTAAACCCGTTTGTGCTTTATTAATGCCGTCGAATATAAAAAATTGTGCGCTTTCATCAATGCCAATGGTTGCGTTTTCATTAATGTTTAACTTTTTTAATACTTCGACAAAAAGTGCATAAGGATTTTCGTGCTCTTGCCACCCATGAATAGGCCCATCTATTACTTTAAACCCGTTTAGTGAACCAATTTCGAAATAAGGCGCAATGTATTGTACTTCACCAAGGGCGGGTAATATCGCGCCAACCATACGTTCGCTCGCGTACCATTTCATGCCTGTAAAGTAGGTAAGGTTGGTGCCAGCGTTTAAATAAATTGCATCTATGTTGTTTGCTAGCATATACGCTTGAGCCTTGGCTATGCGCTCTAAATGTTCGTCAGCTGCGATAGGGGTCAGCGTTTGCGTCATGTTACTTAGGCTTGCCAGCGCTTGCTCGCTTGATTGTGTACCAATACCGATGGTGGTCATATTTTTCTCCTTGGATTTTTAGCTAGTGTGATTAATACCAAGGTAAAATTCAATGTTATGCGATAAGAGGCTATTAGTTTATAGCCTCTTAAAATGGCATATTATTTTTTAGCGTAAGGTAAACGAGTTAGTTTATTACTTGTGTGGTAGCTATCAAGCCCGGTTACTGCCACCGTTTCAATAGCCTGTAAATCTAAAAAGCCATCACTTTGAAGTGCTACTTCATCTAAATACACATCAGTGATTTCACCTATTACAAGCTCTGTGCCATTGATGGCTAAATGTTGGTTTTCTACAAATTTAACCGAGTACTTTAAGCGGCTTTCTTTAACAAAAGGCGCTGCAAAGTCGTTTAAGTATTCGGGCGTTAAACCTGTCGCTGCAAATTCTGACTCGCCTTTGTCGTAGCGGGCTGATGTTTGATGAGCTTGCTTATAAATAGCTTTATTAACCTGGTTAATGGTGTAACTACCGGTTTCGTTTATGTTTTCGAACGTATGGCGAGGCACGCTATTTGGGCGCATTATCATGCCAACTAGCGGCGGGTGAGCACCTAAATGAATAACAGAGCTAACAATGGCGAGATTAGTATTGCCTTGTTTGTCTTGCGTGCCAATTAAGTTGGCGCTTTTAAAACCCGAAAGCGAATTAATTAAATGAGTACGAGTGTGTTTTTCAAGTGCGTTTATGCGCTCTTTAGTAAAATGCATTAAAGGTCCTTACCACGGTATGGTTTCGCCTTGCCAATCTAAGTAGGCAGGCTCACCATTGAGTTCTAAATGAAGGTTATTAAAAGTAAGTGTAAATAGCTGCTTAGCTACAAATTCAGCTGTAAAGAGTTTTCCAGCGGGTACGTTTTTTTGAAATGGCTTTGAAAGCGCAGTATCAGTAGTCCCTGGGTGAAATAAAACGAGCTTGGTATTTTTAGCTCGGCGTGAAAGCTCAATCGCTGCGGTTTTAAATAGCATGTTAAGAGCAGCCTTAGAGGCGCGATACGTATACCAACCGCCTAATTTATTGTCGTTAATGCTGCCCACACGCGCACTGAGTGCTGTAATAGTACAGTGCGTTTTATGTGTTAAGAGCGGCAAAATACTCTGCAAGCAAAGTAGGGGAGTTAGGGTGTTTGAATTGAGAAGTTGGCTAAAATACTCAGCGTCTAAATCCTCCAGCTTTTTTTCGGGCATATGGGTTTCGTTGTGCAGTGTACCATTGAATATAATAACTTGTTGTATATCGGCACTTTGCTCTTTTAGGTAATTAGTAACGCGCGCTAAACTTTGTTTTGTGTAGTCAGTATACAGGTGGACAAAACTTGAGTCAGATTCAATACTTTTTGAACTAATACAAACAATCTGATGAGTAGGCGTGTTTATTTGCAAATGTTCTATATATGCATTTGCTATGGCACTGCTTGCGCCGAATAAAACAATGGTTTTCATTTATCACCTTTTGCTTTTAGTCCACATTGGCCGTTACTGCACTGAGTATTTGGCATTAAAAAGCGACTGATGGGGTGCCTATACTTAGCAAATAACAGGTATCCGCAGTCAGCGAAAAAGCGAATTATTGGCAAGCGAAAAATTTTCAACCAGCTGTGTTTGCCCACTATTTTCCATGCTTCGTACGTTACATCAAGCCCGTAAATCATTTCACCTGATTGCTTTTGGGCTTGCAGATAGTTCATTGCTTTGTCTTTATCAATATACGGGTAGCGTTCACTAAAGTCGCTCGCGTTAAGATCTTCAAGCGTAATTAGATTTTTAGAGTCTGCGTGTTTTAGTTGCTGCATTTCGGTGCTGCAAAGAGGGCAGTTTCCATCGTAAAAAATGATCATGTAATTGCTTTGTGATTATTTTATATATACTTTTTTACGACAAGACATTGCAAATGGATCTATTAAATATCTCTTCATGATGATATTAATAGTGTCCTACGAAACAAAGGAGAATGAGAAATGAGTGAACAATATGCCGCCTTGCGAGGTAATGTAAATTTACTTGGGCAATTACTAGGACAAACTATTAAGGATGCTCAAGGCCAAGCTATTTTAGATAAAGTAGAAGAAATTCGGGCTTTATCTAAATCATCTCGCAGTGGTAATGAAGACGACAGACAAGCGCTAATAGACGTTTTACATGCGCTTAGTGATGAAGAGCTTTTGCCGGTTGCCCGTTCATTTAATCATTTTTTAAACCTTGCTAATGTAGCAGAACAATTTCATACCGTTTCGCGTTTTAATGACGTTGGCCTTGGTCAACAAAACCCTCTCACTCAAACATTAAAAACGTTAGTTACAAAAGCAGAACAAGGCCAGCTAGATAGTAATCATTTGGCCGAAACACTCTCAAAACTCCACATAAACTTAGTATTAACCGCCCACCCAACCGAGGTGACGCGCCGTACTATTATTAACAAACATGTTGAACTAAGTGATTGCTTAGCGTCATTAGAGCGAAAAGATAACTTACCGCTAGAGCGAGATGCTATTTTAAATCGTATTGAACAGCTTATTAGCCAGGCTTGGCATACCGACGACATTCGTCGCTCTCGCCCAACGCCAGTTGATGAAGCTAAATGGGGTTATGCGGTAATCGAAAACAGTCTTTGGCACGCTGTTCCGCGCTTTTTACGTGAATTTTCAGCCAATGTTAAAGAGCAATTAAGTTTAGAGCTACCAAAAGATTACAGCCCGATTGAGTTCACATCTTGGATGGGTGGAGACCGTGATGGAAATCCATTTGTAACATCGCAGGTTACAGCAGAGGTGCTTGACCATGGTCGTTGGATGGCGCTTAACTTATATATTCAAGATTTAAAAACGTTATGCGCTGAATTATCTATGTCAGACGCCAGTGATGAGCTTATTGAGTTGGCAGGTCAAGACTTTGAACCATACAGAGCGGTGATCAAAAAGCTTAAAAACCAAGTTGCAGAGACCGTGGCTCACTTGGGCGCTAAAATTAAAAATAAGCGTAGCGATTCACAAGATTTAATTACCGATATTAATCAGCTTAAGCACCCTGTAGAGGTTTGCTACCGCTCGTTATTAAAGTGTAATATGAAAGTAGTTGCTGATGGATTATTGCTTGATTTACTGTACCGTATTAATAGCTTTGGCTTGCGTTTAGCTAAACTCGATGTGCGCCAAGACTCGTCTCGTCACAGCGATGTTTTTTCTGAGCTGACTCGTTATTTAGGTTTAGGCGACTACAACCAATGGCAAGAGCAAGATAAACAAGCTTTTTTACTTACTGAACTTAACTCTCGCAGACCGCTTATTCCAAAACATTGGCAACCAAGCCCTGATGTTCAAGAAGTGCTAGACACCTTTGACGTTATTGCTAAGCAAGACGAACAAACATTTGGCTTGTATATTATTTCGATGGCGCGAACAGCATCAGATATTTTAGCAGTACAATTATTGCTAAAAGAAAGCGGCTGTAGCTTTGATTTACCAGTAGCACCGTTATTTGAAACACTCGACGATTTAAACGCAGGCAGTGATGTAATTACTACATTACTTGATAATGTTTGGTATCGCGGGCACATTAAAAACACCCAAAATGTAATGATTGGTTACTCTGATTCTGCTAAAGATGCCGGCATGATGGCAGCAGGTTGGGCGCAGTACGAAGCTATGGATAAATTAGTGCAGCTTGCTGATGAGCGTGGTATTGAACTTATTTTATTCCACGGACGTGGTGGCACAGTAGGGCGTGGTGGCGCACCTGCTGCACAAGCGCTGCATTCACAACCGCCAGGCTCTTTAAAAGGTGGTTTGCGTGTAACCGAGCAAGGCGAGATGATTCGCTTTAAATTTGGTTTACCCGATGTAGCACTGCAAAGCTTAAATATTTACGCAGGCGCAGTACTACAAAGTAACTTATTACCGCCGCCGGAACCAAAACCTCAGTGGCGCGAAGTAATGAAGCTAATAAGTGAGGAGTCGTGTGAACACTACCGTAATGTAGTTCGCCACGATGAAAACTTTGTACCTTACTTTAGAATGGCAACGCCTGAGCTTGAGTTGTCTAAGTTGCCGCTTGGCTCGCGTCCTGCAAAACGTAATCCTAATGGTGGCGTTGAAAGCCTGCGTGCTATTCCATGGATTTTTGCGTGGAGCCAAAACCGTTTAATGCTTCCTGCATGGTTAGGTGCGTTAACTGGCTTAAAAGCTGCGCTTAATAAGTACGGCGCAGAAACCCTAAACGAAATGAGCCTACAGTGGCCATTCTTTAGATCGCGCCTAGAAATGCTAGAAATGGTATTTAGTAAAGCCGATTGCTGGTTGAGTGAGCATTACGATAATGCGCTGGTGGAAGATATGTACAAACCATTGGGTGTAACACTTCGTAAAGAGCTTCAAGAAGCCATTAGCTTGGTGCAATCACTTAGCCCACAAAAAAGCCTACTTGCCGAACAACCTTGGATTAAGGAGTCGATTAGTTTACGTAATCCGTACACCGATCCACTTAACCTATTACAGGTTGAGCTTTTACGCCGTGCTCGCTCAGAGGAAAAACGAAACGAAGGTGACATTGATAATGCGTTAATGATCACGATGACAGGTATAGCTGCAGGTATGCGTAATACCGGCTAACACTTTAATTTGTTAGGTATACCTATTGGTATTAAAAGGGAGCACGCGATGTGCTCCCTTTTTTTGCGTTAAATAGGCTGGTATTTAACACCCTAACCTTTTAAACTACTTAGCCATTGAATAATTAAAAAATATTATGGCTTCAGCAACTTTTACTGTACAGCAAGATACAGCACTTACAAATTCGCACTTCACATTAAGCGTAGCGCAAACAGCGTCATTACGTAGTCAATTAAAATCACAACGTGGCATATTAAATTCTAATAATATTAAAGCGTTATGCGCGCAACTCAATGTGTCTGATGATGTATTACTACAAGGTTTAGTACCTTTAGCTTCTGAGTATGCTGTTGCGCCAGTGTCAGATTTTCATGTAGGCGCAATTGTTAAAGCACTTGATGAAAAGCGTGAGGTAAACTTTTACTTTGGTGCAAATGTAGAGTTTGATCATCAAGCATTGAGTTTAGTGGTTCATGCAGAGCAATCGGCTATAAATAACGCATGGTTAAACGGCGCTAAAAAAATAGTTAAAATTGCTATTAGCGATGCGCCTTGTGGGTATTGTCGCCAGTTTATGAACGAACTCGCTGATGCGAAAGAGTTTGATATTTTACTTCCTGATCAGCAATTTAAACTTGCTGAATTACTACCGCATTCATTTGGACCTACCGATTTAGGTAACGAATTTAGCTTGTTTAACCCAAAACCACAGCAAGGTAATTTTAGCTTTGATGGCCTTGATGAAACCCTTGCGCGTTTTGCACTTAATGCGTATGTGCCTTACAGCCAAAACTTTAGCGCCGTAAAAATAAGTACATTTAGTGATGGTGATTTTTACGGAAGTTACGCCGAAAATGCAGCTTACAGTCCAAGTTTATCGCCACTACAAAGTGCACTAAGTCAGTTTTTTTTAGCTGGGCTTAGCTTTAACGAAAGTACGGTGAAGGGAATAACATTGCTCGAAACAGCGGGTCGTGAAAACCAGTCGCAAGTGGCAAAAGCTGTACTTGCCAGTTTTACGCATTTACCAGCACTTAAAGTAATTAGCGCACCACTTAAATAGTGGCTTGCATACAATAAAGCACAGCCGGCGCTGTGCTTTATTAAAGCGAGCCATTCTATCGAATTAACTCACTCACTGACTGCTATAACCTGTATTAATCAAGTAATACTTTAGCTGCTTCTAATACTACTGCTACAGATTTACGCTCAATTTCACCGTGGTCTACATTTGGTATTTCTTGGCGAGTACGGTTAACAAGTACGCCAGCTACACATGCTGCTTGTAATCCCAGGGCTGCACACATAGTAAATAATGTTGCCGATTCCATTTCGTAGTTCATCACGCCCAATTTTTGCCACTCTTCGCAGCTACCTTGTAGTGATTTAGGAACGTAACCAGAGTGCGTATCGTAACGCTCTTGCCCTGGGTAGAATGTATCGCTTGATGCAGTAATACCAATATGAAAATCGATATTTAGGTTTTTACATGCTTGTACCATAGCTTGTGTTGCATAAAAGTCAGATACAGCAGGGTAGCTAAGTGGTGCAAAATGTTGGCTAGCTCCATCTAAACGTACAGACGCTTGGCTAATTAAAATTTCGCCTTCGTTAATGTGTGGCTGAATTGCACCGGTTGTACCAATACGTAAAAATTTACGCACGCCAAGTTGTGCTAATTCTTCTACTGCAATCGACGTAGATGGACCACCAATACCTGTAGAACATATAACCACAGAGTGGCCGTTTAATTGACCTAAATAAACATGAAACTCGCGAGTTTGAGCAAGGCAGGTTGGGTTGTCTAGGAATTGTGAAATACGTGCTGCACGATCTGGATCGCCCGGTACAATCGCAAGTTTTGCACCTTTAAGATCGTCAATACATAGTCCTAAGTGAAATACCTTTTCCATAGCTAAGCCTTTTATAATAATTTGTTGTCAATCTAGCATGATTGCTAGAAACGTTTATCAAGTACAGGACGATTGTCCGTTTTGTCTTAACTCTTCCAATAAAGCCTTAATAATTTTAAGGGCTAATTTGATTTATTCACCAACTATGAATATTCACTCAAGTACTTATATACGTAGCCTTGTTGCGCTGTTGACATGTTCAAGCAGACATAATAAGTATCACTCAAGCGCGTAACTACGATTAAATGAATGATTACAAATTTTCATTAATATCAAATAAATTCAATAGCTTACCCTTGTGGTGAACACGTAAAAACTAACGTGTTTACTTATATTAAGCACTGACTTATTTAGCAAAGTGGCATTTATTTGAAGTTTAGGCATTTTTAGTGATTTTGCATAACTAATCAAAAGTAATCAAAACTAATTAGCTACGTACAGAATAAAAACCGAAGGAGTTTATTATGAGCACACAATTTGAAGCATTTAAAAACAAAGTTGAGCACTGTTTGTGCGCACCGGGCGATGGCGTATACACAGTAAATACTGCAAAAGAGCGCAAAGCCGCACTGCGTAATAAACTTTACGGACAAACTGAAAACGTTGATAACTTGTGGCGCGAGTCTTTAAACGAATTACCAAACTCACCACATAAAGCCGTTATGTTAGGTATTAGTTCAGACTGTGGCGGTGGGATATTACGCGGCGCAAACTGGGGGCCACTGTTTGTACGCTCAGCATTAATTGATCAGCAACCGCAGTGTCATTCGTTTGATTTGGGTGATGTACGTGTGATCCCACATTTACTTCATGACAAATACCTAAATGATGCAACCATTTCTAATTGCCAAAAAGCCTTATATGGTGATGAAGATAACGACTATTACGTAAGCCCGTTATCAATCACTGAGGATGTATGCGACAGTTTTTACGCAACGTTTAAAGATAAGGGATTATTTGGTATTGGTGGCGATCACTCAATTAGTTACCCACTTACTAAAGCGTACTTAAAAGCTAAACGTGAGCAAGGTAAGCGCACGGCTATTATTCACTTTGACGCGCATACCGATTTACTTGTGGAGCGCTTAGGTATTGATTTATGTTTTGGCTCGTGGTGTACACATATATTAGAGTTTTTACCGGCGCCGCATCATTTAATACAATTTGGTATACGCTCAAGTGGCAAGCCTAAAGCGCATTGGGAAAATACTTTTGGTGTTAAACAGCACTGGGCACATGAAATCATTGAACGCGGCGCAGCAGCGGTTGCTGCCGACGCTATTGCACAGTTAAAAGCCGATAACGTTGATGAAATATACGTAAGCTTTGATATTGATGCACTTGATGCAGAGTTTGCATCTGCCACAGGTACGCCAGAGCATCACGGTTTAACGCCTCAGCATGCGCTTGATATTTTATCAGCCATTGCGGATGAGTTTCCTATTACGGGTGCAGATATGATGGAGATAGCGCCATTTACCGACAGCTCTTTAGTTGGCCAATCAAGCTCAGAAACGACACTTAGAGAAGGCGCTAAAATTTCAGCCTTTTTAATTAGTGCAATGAACAAGTAAGCTGTAGAAGCTATAAATACTAGCACTATCAGCGTATAAGTGTGCATCACATGACTAAAAACTAGCAGTTCATAAAGCCTCAGCTATATTTATTAAATACATATAATGAGTTAGTTGAGGCCTCGCTAGATGAAATTGTTGATCTTTTTATTGTTCATTAGCTGTATTAAAGTTGATGCAGCTGAAATTACAATTGTAACGGAAGTATTTCCGGACTTTCAGTATATTAATGAAGATAACAAACTCGTTGGCCGCTCTGTCGAAAAAGTTCATAAAGCGCTAGAAGGTACAGGTATAAACTACACTATGTTGGCGCATAGTTGGGCCATATCCTACAATGCAGCGCTACGCGATAAAAACACCTGTATATTTTCGATTGTTCGATTACCTAATAGAGAAAGTAAGTTTAACTGGGTAGGCGAACTGGAAAGCTTTGACTCTGCCATTTATGGTCTAAAATCCAGAGGTATAAAGTTAAACACACTCAATGATGCTAAAAAATACAAAATAGCAGTACTGCGTGATAACTTTAGTCATCATTATTTGCTTGAAAGGGGCTTTAGTGAAAGCAAGCATTTATTACTCATCGATAGCCTAGATAAAATAGATAAACTCATAAGCACTCGTCACCATATACTTGATTTTGTTATCCTCAACAAAAAGCAATTTAACTATCGAGTTAAAACAGAGCCTAAGCTTGAGTTACTAGAACCATTACTTGATTTAAACACAACTCAGTCTCCGTTATTTTTTGCCTGTAATATAAATATGGATCCGGCTTTAGTTTCTCAATTAAAAGTTGCCTTTAATAAAATTTAAGCACTTTAAACTCACTGTTTTACCTCTTAAATAATTGAAAATTAATAGCTTAAATATATTTCGTAAATATAAATTGCTGCGTTTAAAAAACCGATTATAATCCAGCTGCTTTTTGTTTAAAAAAGCGCTAACTTATTGGAGCGTTAAATGGGTGATTTAATCGGGATTAGCTTATTGATCTTGATCAGTGCGTTGTTTGCTATGTCAGAAATAGCAATTGCAGCGTCGCGTAAAATAAAACTGCGGGTAATGGCAGATGAAGGAAATATAAAAGCAGCAGCGGTATTAAAGCTACAAGAAAATCCAGGGGCTTTTTTTGCCATGATCCAAATTGCACTCAACGCGATTGCGATTTTGGGTGGTATTGTGGGCGAGCAGGCTTTATCGCCTTATGTTGAAAGTGTTTTAGTGCTTTTTTATCAAGGTGCACACTTAGAAAAAATTAGCTTTTTATTCTCATTTTTTACTATTACATCTCTGTTTATCTTGTTCGCCGATTTAATGCCAAAACGTTTAGCGATGATCATGCCAGAAGCTGTCGCTGTTAGAGTCGTTACAATAATGCGCTGGGTAACCTTTGCCTTAACTCCGCTAGTGATGTTTTTTAATGGGGTAACTAACTTTGTGCTGCGCTTATTTAAAGTGCCCGCTGAGCGAGAAGACAACGTTACAACTGAGGACATTGTTGCCATGATGGAAGCGGGTGCTGCATATGGTAGTTTGCAAAAGCAAGAGTATGAACTCATTGGTAATGTGTTTGACCTAGAAGCGCGGTTTTTATCAAGCGTAATGACGCCACGCGACCAAATTGTCTATTTTGATTTAAACGAATCTAGCCATGATATTGCGACCAAAATTATTGACCACCCTCATAATCACTTTTTAGTAGTGTCAGGAAATTTAGATAAATTGCATGGCTCTGTTGAATCTAAAGATATTTTACGACAAGTACTAAAAGGCGAAGCCGCCAATATAAACGATGAGCTGATTGATAAAGATGTTTTTTACTTACCGGAAACATTAAGCCTATCAGAAGCCTTAAATGCGTTTAAAAGCGCAGCAAAGCCATTTGCTGTTGTCGTAAACGAATACGCGCTTTCGGTAGGTATTGTAACGGTTAAAGACTTAATGAAAGGGTTTATGGGGGATTTAATTACTCATCAAGGTGATGAATTAATTATAGAGCGCGATAAAAATTCATGGCTTGTAGATGGGTTAACTCCAATTACCGATTTAGCAAAGGTACTTGATATAGAAGAATTTCCTGATCAGATGCACTATGAAACTGTCGCTGGATTTTTAATTTACAGTATGAAGCGAATCCCTAAACGTGCAGAGCATTTAACTTTTTCAGGCTTTAAGTTTGAAGTTGTTGATGTAGAGGGCATTAGGGTAGAGCAGTTGTTAGTTTCAAGAGTTATTAATCCACAGAACGACAACCCCCTTTAAAAAAGTAAGATAGTCGTTTATATAAATAGCCAAGCTGTTTTTGCTTGGCTTTTTTGTGCCTATTTAAAAGTTCTGTGCTTAAAATGAGTGGTTATTTCAATCTGTTTAATTGCTTTATTTTCAAACAGCTTTGATTCTATTTTCATCAAATTAACATTAAATGCTACCTAAGGCGTATATTGTATTCAATAGTGTAAGTTTGTGTAAATTTCTCCTTATTAAGATTCATTATCAGCGCATTTTAATTTAGAATGATCGTTCACTCTAAACTAAAAGGTATTTAACATGCAGCGTTCCCGCATCGCTTTATTTGTATTGTCAGCCCTCGTCGGTTCTGTTGCTTTAACTGGTTGTGATCAGGCTGCTGAGCAGTCACAAGCTTCAGCTCCTAAAGCTGTCCCAGTGGGTGTAATTACAGTAAAAAGCCAAGCGCTTACTCTCAAAAAAGAACTTCCTGGTCGTATTAGTGCATTTCAAATTGCTGAAATTCGTCCACAAGTAAGTGGTATTGTGCAATCTCGTTTATTTGTTGAAGGTAATGAGGTTAAACAAGGCCAAGCACTGTATCAAATAGACCCTGCTACATTTGAAGCAGACTTAGCAGCAAGTGAAGCAAGCGTAGCGCGCGCAGAGGCAAGCATTGCCAGCTCTAAATCAAAAGCATCGCGTTATAAAGAACTTTTAAAAATTAAAGCCGTGAGCCAACAAGATTTTGATGAAGCAGATGCCGCATACAAGCAAGCTAATGCTGAATTATTAACAGCTAAAGCGCAGTTAAAATCAGCGCAAATTAATCTCGATTACAGCCACGTCTCTTCTCCTATTAGTGGTCAAATTAGTAAATCAAGCGTAACAGTGGGTGCACTTGTAAGTGCCAATCAAAGTACAGCACTTGCTACAGTAACTCAGTTAGATCCAATTTATATCGATTTAACACAATCAAGTAATGAGTTGACGCAACTTAAAAAAGCGATTGCATCTGGCCGTTTAGGTATTGATGCAAACAGCCAAACAGATGTTGAATTAATAATGGAAGATGGCTCGGCGTATTCTCACAAAGGAACGTTGCAGTTCTCAGAAGTGACTGTTGACCCAAGTACCGGCTCTGTAACTTTGCGCGCTAAGTTCCCTAACCCTGAAAAGCTATTATTACCAGGCATGTATGCACGTGCATCTATTGTTGAAGGCGTTAAAGCGGATGCGATTTTAGTACCGCAACGTGGCGTTAGCCGTAATTCAAAAGGCGAACCAACAGCAATGGTTGTCAGTAAAGACAATACAGTAGAAAGCCGCGTATTAAAAGTAGATAGAACTATTGGTTCTGATTGGCTTGTTACTGATGGCCTAAGTGATGGCGATAAGTTAATAGTTGAAGGTTTACAAAAAATCCGCCCTGGTGCACCTGTGAACCCATCTGAAATTCAATCGTCTGCTAAAGCCGATCAAGCTCAATAACGGAGAGTTTTAATGTCACGATTTTTTATCGATAGACCGATATTTGCTTGGGTACTCGCTATTGTAGTGATGCTAGCAGGTATTTTGGCTATACAAAGCTTGCCAATTGCACAGTATCCGTCAATTGCACCGCCAGCAATTAGTATCACGGCAACGTACCCTGGTGCATCTGCACGTACGCTTGAAGATACGGTTACGCAAGTTATAGAGCAAAAAATGAAAGGGCTTGATGGCTTACTTTATATGTCATCAACGTCTGAGTCGAGCGGTTCAGCAACGCTTACTCTTTCGTTTAGCGCCGAAACAGACCCTGATATTGCACAAGTTCAAGTGCAAAATAAATTAGCGACAGCAACACCACTTTTACCTGAAGAAGTACAAAGGCAAGGTGTCGTTGTTGCAAAGTCTGCGCGTAACTTTTTGATGGTATTAGGTTTTGTGTCTAAAGATGGCAGTATGACCAACATCGATATTGGTGATTATGTATCATCAAACGTGCAAGATATTGTTTCACGTGTTGAAGGCATAGGTGAAGTGCAATTATTTGGCTCACAATACGCTATGCGAATTTGGTTAGACCCTTCAAAACTGCAAAATTACAAACTAACGCCAGCGGATATTAGCGCCTCAATTAGCGCGCAAAATGCACAAGTATCTGCGGGGCAATTAGGAGGGATGCCATCAGTTGCTGGGCAGCAACTTAATGCAACGGTGACAGCGCAAAGTCGTTTACAAACGGTCGAGCAGTTTGAGAATATTTTAGTAAAAACAAATCCTGATGGCTCTTTTGTCCGCCTTGAGGATGTTGCACGTGTAGAGTTGGGTGGCGAAAGCTACCGTGTTGTAGCACGCTACGATGGACAACCTGCTTCGGGTTTAGGTATTAAATTGGCCAGTGGCGCGAATGCACTTGATGCAGCGGCAGGCGTTAAAGCCGCAATTGAAGAGTTAAAACCTTATTTTCCTGAAGGGTTAGATGTAGTTGTACCCTATGACACCACACCATTTGTATCTTTATCAATTGAAAAAGTAGTTCATACGCTTATTGAAGCGGTTATTTTAGTGTTTGTCGTCATGTATTTGTTTTTACAAAACTTCCGAGCAACGCTTATTCCAACAATTGCCGTGCCTGTGGTATTGCTTGGTACGTTTGGTATTTTGTACGCATTTGGTTATTCAATCAATACGTTAACCATGTTCGCGATGGTACTTGCCATAGGCTTACTTGTGGATGATGCGATTGTTGTAGTCGAAAACGTTGAGCGCTTAATGACCGAAGAGAAGCTATCGGCACTTGAAGCTACGCGTAAATCTATGGATGAAATTAAAGGCGCGTTGGTCGGTATTGCCATGGTACTTTCTGCGGTATTTATACCAATGGCATTCTTTAGTGGCTCTACCGGTATAATTTATCGTCAGTTTTCTATAACACTCGTATCGGCGATGGGGTTATCTGTTTTAGTGGCTCTTATTTTAACGCCAGCATTATGTGCAACGCTTTTAAAACCAAGCCATGTACATAACAATAACACGCTATTTGGCCGATTTTTTACAGGCTTTAACCGTGGTTTTGATAAAACAAATTCAGGTGCACAAAGCTTTGTAGGGCGCATGCTTACTCACTCTAAGCGCTATCTGCTTATTTATGGCGTGATTGTGGGCGGCATGGTTTATGTATTCTCAAGCTTACCAACGGCATTTTTGCCTGACGAAGACCAAGGTATTTTGTTTAACCAAGTGTCATTACCGGCGGGTTCTACAACACAACAAACGCTTGAGGTTGTTAAAAAGGTAGAAAACCACTTTTTAAACGATCAATCTGAAGCAGTAAACGGTATTTTTACCGTGACTGGTTTTAGTTTTGCAGGTTCTGGCCAAAACTCAGCGATTGCGTTTGTTAACTTTAAGCATTGGGATGAGCGTCAGCGAGATGATTTATCTGTTAAAGCGGTTGCAGGTAAAGCAATGGGCTACTTTTCAACAATAAAAGAAGCCTTTGTTTTTGCCTTTCCGCCACCTGCAATTGTTGAGCTGGGTACGGCCAATGGCTTTACTCTCTTTTTACAAGACCGTGTTGGCCTTGGACATGATGATTTATTAGCGGCAAGAAACCAATTATTAGGTATGGCGAGCCAAAGCCCAATTTTAGCGGGCGTACGTCCAAATGGACAAGAAGACATGCCAGAACTTCAACTTGATGTAGATTTAGCTAAAGCTGAAGCACTTGGTGTTTCACAAGGCGATATAAACAGCACGCTTGCCACTGCTTGGGGGAGTAGTTATGTAAATGACTTTATAGACCGTGGTCGCGTGAAGAAAGTATACCTACAAGGTGATGCGCAATCGCGTATGGTGCCTGAGGATCTAAACAAGTGGTATGTGCGCAATGATAATGGCGACATGGTGCCGTTTTCAGCTTTTGCTAGCTCGTTTTGGACATACGGTTCACCACGCTTAGAGCGTTACAATGGTTTTTCAGCAATGGAAATTCAAGGTAGTGCAGCGCCTGGTTACAGCACGGGACAAGCAATGGATGAAATGGAGCGATTAGTTAAACAGCTGCCTAATGGTATTTCGTCTGAGTGGACCGGTATTTCATTCCAAGAGCGCTCAAGTAGTGGTCAAGCACCCTTATTATATGGCTTATCGCTCTTGTTTGTATTTTTATGTTTAGCCGCGCTTTATGAA
Organism: Pseudoalteromonas sp. SG43-1; assembly: GCF_014164415.1. NCBI lineage: Bacteria > Pseudomonadati > Pseudomonadota > Gammaproteobacteria > Alteromonadales > Pseudoalteromonadaceae > Pseudoalteromonas > Pseudoalteromonas sp. SG43-1. The sequence goes on from NZ_JACJFD010000021.1 coordinate 16,733, forward strand.
AGTTGGTCGGTACCATTTGCGGTAATGATGATTGTACCACTGGGTATATTTGGTGCGATTATGGCAGCGCTTGGCGGTGGCTTATCTAACGATATTTACTTGCAGGTAGGTTTGTTGACCACCATTGGTTTGGCATCTAAAAATGCGATACTGATTGTAGAGTTTGCGATTCATAAAATGGAAGAAGGGCTTGGCTTAGTTGATGCGGCTATTGCAGCTGTTCGCCTACGTTTGCGTCCAATACTTATGACTTCGATGGCCTTTATTTGTGGTGTTTTACCGCTTGCTATTGCCTCAAGCGCGGGTTCTGGTGCGCAAAATGCGTTAGGTATTTCGATTATTGGCGGCACACTTGCATCATCAATATTAGTTGTTGTTTTTGTACCGTTATTCTTTGTGTTAGTGCGCCGTGTATTTCCTGGCAAAGCTAAAGAGACTACGAAGGAGAGCGCAGAATGAGCATTAAAACATTCAGCCTAAGTGCAATTGCTTTATTGGTGCTAAGTGGTTGCCAATTAGCGCCTGAGCAAAAAGACCTTGCTCTACCAGTATCTGATGCTTATGCATCAGATACTGGGCAAACCGCTGCGCAGCAATTAAATTGGCAGCAGTTTTTTAATGACGAAAAACTACAAACGTTAATTAGTCAAAGCCTTGAGCATAACAAAGACATGCAAATTGCAGTGCTTAATGTGCAGCGTGTGCGTGGTTTATATCAAATTGAAGACTCTGCTTTGTATCCATCCCTTGATTTAAATGCATCTGGTACGCGCCAGCGTTTACCGGCTGACTTATCAGGTACTGGCGATGCAGCTATTAGCTCGCAATACAGTGCAACAGTGGGTATTACCTCTTACGAGTTAGATATTTGGGGCAAAGTACGCAATCAATCAGCGCAAGCACTGCAAAACTTATACTCTACAGAGCTTAGCCAATACAGCACGCAGGTGTCTTTAATTTCAGAGTTGGCAAATGCGTGGCTAAATTATGCAACTGATTTGCAACTGCTAGAGCTTGCAAAAGAAACGCTTACCTCTCAGCAAGAGTCATTATCGCTTACGCAAAAAAGCTTTGATTTAGGTGCGACGTCTTCAATTACTCTTGAGCAGCTTAAAAGCACAGTTGCTACGGCAAAAGTAGACATAGCAACGTACAAACGTTTGTTAAAGCGTGATAAAAGTGCCTTAGATTTATTAGTAGGTAAATCTGTTTCAGCTGATTTACTGCCTAATAAAGACCTGACTAACTTGATCAGCATGCCAGAAGTGCCAGTTGGTTTACCGTCTGATCTGCTATCACAGCGCCCTGATATTAAAGCCGCTGAGCATTTAATGCTTGCTGCTAATGCCAATATTGGTATTGCTCGAGCGGCGTTTTATCCAAGCATAAGCTTAACAGCCAACGCGGGGTCTGCTTCAAGTGACTTAAGTGGCTTGTTTGATTCAGGCTCTGGGACATGGAGCTTTGTGCCGACAATTAGCTTACCTATTTTTAATATGGGACGTAACCAAGCAAATCTTGATGTAGCAAAAGCAGATCAAGAAATTGCAGTGGCAACGTATCAGCAAAAAATTCAAAATGCGTTTCGCGAAGTTGCCGATGCACTTGCTGATAGAGAAGGTTACCAAGAGCAATTAAGTGCCCTTGATATGCTTATAAGTAGTCGACAAATCACGTTTGATTTATCAAAAATGCGTTACGAAAAAGGCGCAGATAGCTACTTGCAAGTACTTGATGCTCAGCGTACGTGGTACGGCGCGCAGCAGCAGTTAATTGCGGGTCAGCAAGCGTATCTTGCGAGTCAAATTAACTTGTACAAAGCGCTTGGTGGCGGATGGAATGTAGCCAGTGAAACAACTCAGGAAGAGAAATAATATTTGCGGCTTTTAAAGCCGCATTACATATTTATATTGCGAGACTATTTATAGCTCTTGCTTTACTGAGTTTATGACTTGGTAGTGGAGTTGAACATGAAGCCTAAAGCAAAAAGGCAAACAGATCCCGCGATAGCACTTGCTAGGCGTGAGCAAATTTTAACAGCTGCTGCAGAGTGTTTTCGCCGTAAAGGTTACCACGGTGCAGGTATGGCAGAAATATCTAAAACGGCAGGGATGAGTGCAGGGCATATTTATAATTACTTTGAAAGCAAAGAAGCGATTATAGAAAGCATTATTGAAAAAGACATGGAAGAAATGTTCTCTATCTTTCAAAAGTTTGAAGATCACCCTGGTGATGTTTTGGCGGCTCTTTTAGATGGCTTAAATATTGGCGTGCAAAGACACATGGATACAGGCTCGTGTGTTATTGATTTAGATATGATGGCAGAAGCGGGTCGTAATATTAAAGTTGCTACTCTTTTGCGTGAAACCGATATTCAAGCAAGAGGGCGCATGAGGCAGCTTTTAACAAGCGAGCGAAGTGCGCTCAAAGACATTGATGAGCGTGAACTTGAAAGCCGAATTAATGTTATTTTTTCGATGATGGCAGGGTTATTACTTAGAAAGTTACTTTACCCTGAGCTAACCGAAGAAACGGTACTCATAGCGCTTCGCCCTGCGATGAAAACATTACTGATGCCATTTGATAAAGCGCAGTAACGCTCAAAGTAAATAACTAAAAAGTAAGCTAGCCAATATTTTGGCTAGCTTTTTTATTTATACTATTTAAAAACGCTCGATTGACCACTGAAGTGCAACAATTGCGATAGCAACGGAGCCCATTGGCATTAACCATTTTTTATACCAAGTGTAGTGTCGTACATAAATGAGTATTGGTAAGGCTATCAGTAATATACTAAGTTGACCGATTTCGACGCCTAAATTAAACGCCAATATACTGAGCAGTTGATAGTCGCTCGACAGGCCAAGTTCGCCAAGTACGCTCGCAAATCCCATCCCATGTAGTAAACCAAAAGCAAAAGTAAGCCAACCTAAACGAAGTACCAACGGCCACACATTATTTAATGCTGCAAATAAAACAGATATAGCAATTCCAAGCTCTACCCAGCGACTATTTGGTGATACAAGGTTCATAGCGGTGGCGGTAAGCGTAATAGAATGCGCAAGCGTAAACGCGGTTACTATCCATGCTGTGTGTTTAATAATGTGTTTTTTAGAGCTAATACCTTGCCATGCTTTATTGCTGCGTTTTAAAACACAGGTAAGTAACAAAGCGATTAAAAATAAAATATGATCAATACCAATCCAAATATGTAAAACACCTTGGTAAACGTATTGATTAAAGGTACTTAAATAACTTGTTTGTTCAAAGCTGAACGTTTGATGTGCCTCATTGATATTAAATACACGAGATACACCGTTAATATTTACGATGGATTTATGGTTAGCATCAGTTTTGAAAAAAGCGGAATAGGAAAGGGTGATTGCTTCATTGTCATCACAGCTAAACTGCAGCGGAATAACCAAATAAGGTTGGTTAAAATGGTTATCTAGCTGATAGATACCTTCACTTTTTAAAGGGCATATTTGCGCGCTTTGCGTGATATTTAAATTTTCTGTAATGAAGTTATTAATTGAGCTGCGTTTTGCTTTTATTTCTGTCCACGAAATTTGGCCGTTTTTATCTAAATCCAGAGGCACTGCGTGCTCTAAGTCGGCGATATTAACTTGCCAGGTACCCGTGTATTGGCTTTTGTTGGTGTCGTTATCGTTCTTGCTATTTAGGGTTATATAACTTGTACTTAGTTGATGGGAAAAGCTGTAAGTTGAGAAAATACACAGCATTAAAGTGAGTATAAATAGATAAGGCGTTTTCATAGTGTATCTCGTTGCATCGCTTTTGCTTGAATAAGTAATTGCTCATCGGTGCTCATTTTAGCCTGCTGCCAATTAATATGAGCCCAGTAAAGTGCTTTTTCGCGATTTGGTTGTACATCAAGGTAATATTTAGCTAAGTCACTTGCATGAAAAGAATCTTTACGCAGCTCTCTAAGTGTAACTCTTTTCGCCATTGTATTTTGCCATTTTTTATCGCGTTTATTTAGTTTTTTTTCTGCGATTGAAAGCCTTAGTAAAATAGCATCTTCTAAATTACTTTTATCTGGAAGCAGTACGCTTAATGTATTTAATACTTGTTGAGGTTGATTTAGCGCAATTTGAATATCGGCCCATAACACAATGAGGCTCACAGGAGCTTGAACTAAATCTACGCTTTGTAAGTGAGACAAAGCTTGCTTGTAGTTATTTAAACGATAGCTCATTTCACTTAAAACATGGTTTGTAGCTAAACTAGTTTGGTTATTGTTTATAATTTTAACTAATGTTTGGTAGCTGTCTAAAACGCTTTCATGCTGGCTTTGTACGTCTAGTACACAAGTGCTAGCAGTAATGGTACTTACTTGACCAATCAAGGCAACACAGTGTTGTTTTGCCTTTGTAAATTCACCTTGGGTCATCAATATATTGGCCAGTAACAAATGGCTATTACTGTGCTTTGGCTCGGTAATCAAAACGTTGTTGGCAACGTTAATTGCTTCGTCAAAAAGGTGCTCTTTTTGTAAAACACGAGCATATAAGTAACCAATTTGAGATGAGGGTGTTTGTTTATATAGCTGGGCTAAACGGGTCTTAAGTAGCCCCTGTAAACGCTCTGTTTGGCCTACATATTGGCTGTTAGTGACTAATGTATTTATTTCCTCAACAGACAGAGAAGCACTAAGCGTTGAATTACTGTTAGCAATAACTGCGTCATCTTTTGGAGTATAAGGAGCCGCACTCACCGCGAAAGAGGTTAAGCAAATAGCAATAATAGTGAGGGGTTTAAGTACTGATAAATGCATTATAAATATCCTTTGAAAAAAAGCCATCCATGGCCTGTCAGCTTAATGACTTGGTTAGTTACCGCTTGTAGAAATTAATCCATCAACATCGGTATCAGTGTTTGTAAACACCCGACCATTAACAGTTAACGGCTCTGCATTTGGCGCTTGGTTAAATGCATCGGTTGCAAATTGAGCAAAGTCAACTTGCAGCGCCTCAATCGTAATACTTACTGTTGCAGTAACTTGCGAATTAACGCCATCACTTACACCAAACATAAAGCTATCTGAACCTGTTGCTTCTTTATTAGGTGTATAAGTAAAGTTACCATCACTGTTAACATTAACAGTACCGAGCATTGGCTCGCTTGTTAACGAGTAAGTAAGTGAGTCGCCATCATTATCGCTTGCGTTAAGCATATCGGTAATGCTTACTTCAGTTTGTGTTGTTAGCATTGCATCGCTTGCTGTAGGTGCGGTGTTTACAACCGGTGTAGGTTGTTTTTTATCATCATCGCTACTACATGCTCCCAATGTTAATGCACTGAGGAGAACACAAATATGGGTAGTTTTTAAATTACGCATTATTTTACTCCTTATTTAGAGCCAGCAAGTGGTGTTGCAAGGTATGGGAATGTTGAGTCCATCATTGTTGCATCAATAGGTGCGCCGTCTGTAAATGGCACTGTGCCTGTATTAGCATCCTCTGGTGCACAAAGTCCTAAATCAGTGTCTTCACCATTTACAGGAATCGGATGACATAAACGACCCATCACAACACGAAGTGCAATATCAACCACATCATCACCCGGGCGACGACCATTTGGGAAGCCGGCTAAATCATTACCCGCTACACCAAATGCAGATTGATCAGCTTGCGCTGTTGCTGCAATGCCTGTATTTAAACGCAGCATTTCTGAAGGTGTTACAGTTGCTTGCTGATTAACGCCTGCAAAACCCGTTAAAAATGCAGTGATTAAATCAGTACGCGGGAAGTTAGTGGGTGCCAGTGTTTCTAAGTTTGCGTCAAGGGTCGTATTAACAGCATCTTTAAACAAAATGTTTAATAACTCAGGTAGTGCTGGGTGAGATACATAATCTAAAAATTGTGCATCGTCTTTAGGGTGCGCAGTAGAAAATGTGTCTTTGTCTTTAATGCCAATTACAAGCTCATTTACAAGCGGGCTACCTAGGCGTGAAACCTGAGTTAATGCACCACCGTTTACAGCATTATTAGCAAATTTAGCATTGGGGTTTAATACACGTGCTTGAGGTAAGCTTGCTGTTGTCCACGAACCTATTACGCCGTTACCTTCACCGACAATACAGCTTTTAGGTATTTCGATAGCGATTGATGTTACGTTTTTATCTGCAAGGTCGTCATTATCAGCTGATTGCGTTATACCACCTGGAAAACCACCGCCGTCACCAGCACCAGGGGCGCTATCACCTTCTACAGGTACATAGTTTACTAAATCAAATGTTTTACCTAGGTTAACTACAAACGGGTCTTTACGCTGTCCTACAAAAACTTGTGCCATGCTCTCACAGTTAGGAATTGAAACCTGATACACAAATTGGTCAGCATAAGTTTGATAATCACTCATCGATCCAAATGTTTTATTACCCACATAATCAAGCGGTTTAGAAAATGTGCTGGAGTTTGATGCAGTGTTATTTAATAGCGTTGTTTCGCCAGTACGCTGCGCGCCGCTTATCATACTTACTGTGTATGATTCGCTAAAATTTGCAGCGCTGTTATCTCCGGCAGATACACCGCCTACATTTTTAAGCGGTACAGACACGGTGCGTTGATTACCTTCAGGTCCAACAGTTAATTGCACACCTTGGTTATCATTAGGAAGCATGCTTTTAAAGTTAAACGCAAATGTAATATCTTCAACAGCATCGCCGTCGTTATCTATATGAATGCTGTAAGTAGCATCTGGGTCCATTGCAAAGTAATTAGGACCGCCGTATGCATCTTGCAGCGGGATGTAATTAGCAATTAATGTGACGTAATCATCACGACCTTGCTCGTAACTATTAAATACATAAAAATCGGTAGAATCTAAAGTCGGGAAACGGCTTATATTTGGCGCTTCTCTGTGGCTAGATGCTTCACTTGGTGCACTTATAAACGTACTGCATACTACTACTGCGAGTATTGATGGAGTTAAAGCTTTCATGACTTTGTCCTTTAGTTTTGATTGAAGTCGTAGTTAATAACGGGTGAGAGTTCAGTATGGATGCAAAAAAGTTAAAATGTTTTTATTTTTTGTTAAAAACTTTAAGGAAAGGTTAGCTGCTTAATGTAAGCAGCTAATAAAAGGCTATAAAAGTAGAGCTACAGGAGTATAAGTTCTGTAGTGTATAACACCTCGGTTGGTGATCCATTTGGTGAACCACCAATAGGTTCTAAACTCACTGCTAGTAATGCAATATCACTTGCGTTAAAACGGTTATCTTTTAATAATATCTTGCTACCTTGCTTGGGCAGTAAACCCAATGAAATAGGCGCATCTTGCCCTTTTAAAATCATCCAAAGCTCATAATCTTTATTTGTTTGAGCAACCAATTGGCTACTGGCTTTGATAGAAAGCCCTTGATCATTAACATCAATAAACCATAATGATTGCTTATCTTGATTTTGGACCAAGGCAATTTGTTGCGTTTGAACAACATTATTAGAAGGTTGAATAATCAAAAAGGCTAAAACAATACACGCGGCTGTTGCAACAAAAGACCATGTACGCCAAATAGAAGGCTTAGTATGTATAACCGTTTTACTTGTTTGTGGCCTGTTTTCAATGCGCTGTAGAATATTTATCCATACATAGTCATGTGGCGTTTGCGGTGTAATAGCACTGGCCAAGTTATTTAGGTTTTGCTCCCACATAATTGTTGCTTCACGTGCTTGATTTGAGTTAAGTAACAGACGCTGAAAACGCTTACGGGCAAGCCCTCTAAGTGTGCCAAGCACGTACTGCCCAGCAAGCGCGTCTAATAGTTCGGGTTTATTATAATTCATAATGTTAAACACCTTTGTAGCTGCATAAGCCCACGCCTGATCCAGCTTTTAACTGTACCTAAAGGCGTTTCTATATGATCCACTAACTCGCTATGACTCAGCCCCTTATAATAAGCTAAGTGAATAGCTTGTTTTTGTTGCGGCTCAAGCTGTTCGATACAATTGACCAGTTTCGTTTCTTCATCGTAATTAACGTCAACACTTTCATTTTCATTTTCATTTTCATATTCGTCATCGCCTAACGACTGCTCTTTTCGTACTTTGTGATAGCGCAGTGAGTCAAGACTTCTATATCTGACTATACTTATCATCCAACTAATAACGGTGCCTTTAGAGGCGTTATATTCAGATGCGTTATGCCAAATTTTTATAAAAGCGTCTTGTAGTGCCTCTTCTGCATAAGCCCTGTTAGTGAGCATATTTAAGCTAATAGCAAAAAGTTTGCCGCTAGTTTGTTGATATAAACTTGAGAAAGCATTTTTGTCTCCTTGTGCTGTTGCGCACAAAAGAGGGAGTAAATCATCGTTATCCATAGGGGTCCTGTTTTTCTTATTATCATTGAGTAAACGGTTGAGGGTGTGATTTGGATGCAAAAAAATTTAATTGCCTTTTAGATTAGCTGCTTTATACGTAAGTACAAGCAATAATCGGTCAGTGTTTGAAATTTAGACGTGTAAGTATAATTTATTCACATGTTTGTAAAAAATGCACAAAGAGCGGTCTGTAGTAGATTTTAGTTTATTAATTACTATATATATCAATGGCCTATTGTTCGCGTTTGAATTTTAAATGGCATTTATATGGCGTGATATTTGCAAAAGACTACTTAAAGCCGTTTAAATTAAGATTATAAATCGGCATTATTTTCACAAAGGAGAGACTATGTGGGCTGCAATTAGTTATTTACTATTAGCACTACTGCTTATTTTTATTGGTTGGGAAGTGAACTCTGTCTATTTTGCTATTGTTTTTTATTGGACTGCGCTGTCACTTTTATTAGTGAGTACCGCGTATATTTTTAATACAGCAAAAATATTTAGAAAGCGTGAAAATGGGGTGATCCCATTTTATATACGGTGGGCGTTTGTGCCATTTTTATTCGGTGTGCAAATTTATAATGCCTGGTCACGTAAGCGCGATAAAGTGCCGCCCATTCAACAAATAAACGAAAACCTATTTTTAGCTTGCCGATTATTTCCCTCAGATATAGACACATTAAAAGATAACGGGATTACGGCGATTTTAGATGTTACGTGTGAATTCGACGGACTCGAGTGGAGTTCAACACAAGAGAATATTAATTATTTAAACATTCCGGTGCTCGATCATAGTATTCCTACCCATTCTCAGTTAAATCAGGCTATTAATTGGATTCATCACCATATTAAAGAAGACCATCGCGTAGTCGTTCATTGTGCTTTAGGGCGTGGGCGCTCTGTTTTTGTCATGGCGGCTTATTTACTGAGCCAAAACAAAAATGCAGATGTGCATGAAGTACTTGCACAAATAAAAGAAACCCGCGAAACCGCAAATTTAAATAAGCATCAACTTCGCCATTTAGCTAAGCGACATAAAAAAGGCGAATTACTGATTAAAAACAAAGCCGTTTTAATTGCAAACCCTGTATCTGGTACACGATTATGGGAAGAAAAAGAGCACTTAATTGTTGCGCGGCTATCGGATTATTACGATCTGAAAGTACTCACTACTACAAAAGAAGTTAACGGTATTGAGCTGGCTAAACAGGAAATTGCGCAAAATCCGGATATTATTATCGCATGCGGGGGAGATGGTACGGTGGCCGAAGTTGCAAGCGTACTTGTAAATACACAATGTAAACTAGGCATCATCCCTATGGGGACTGCAAACGCCCTTGCGCATGTATTGATGGGTATTACTTCTAAATTTATTCCTGTTGAACAGGCTTGTGACTTAATTATAGATGGTCAAACAAGCATAATAGATACTGCTTATTGTAATAATGAATTAGTACTACTGCTCGCGGGTATTGGTTTTGAGCAATCAATGATAGAAAAAGCAGATAGAGAGTCGAAAAATAAGTCGGGGCAACTTGCCTATTTAAATGGTTTTTTTGAAGCGTTTGGCGAGCAAAAATCGCAGTTACTTAAAGTAAAACTCGATGATAATGAGCCAAAAGAAATATGTACTAATAGTTTTATTGTGGCCAATGCTGCGCCTTTTACAACGTTATTGGCTCAAGGTGGCGGGCAACCTGATCATAGTGACGGGCTACTCGATATAAATTGGTTAACACCAAATAATGAAGATTCAACCACAGTACTAAGTATTGCAGAGCTGATGTTTAGTAGCTTAACGCAAACACATTTAGCTATAAACTCTCATCATACAAATGCCAAAAGAGTAGAGGTTACAGGCGAAGGAGAGCTTAAGTACGTACTAGATGGTGAAGTTAAAACCGCTCAAAAACTAGTTATTACTATTGAGCCGGCTTCATTAAATGTGATTTGCAAAGAGCAATAAATCGCGTTAGTTATAATCAAAAAAGGAGCTAAATTAGCTCCTTTTTTTACATCACTTTTTAATTGATGGCCAAACAAACCCTGTTGTATCAGGCGCTTGAGAAGATGTTTCTCTTGGTGCACTTTTTGGTCTACGAATAGGCTTATTATTTATAGTGTGAATATAAAGTGCTTCCACTTTATCGCGAGCCCAAGGCGTTTTACGCAAAAACTTTAAACTCGATTTAATGCTGGGTTGATCAGTAAAACATTTAATTTTTACTTGCTCGCCAAGTGTTCTCCAGCCAAGTCGTTGTTCTAACTCAACAAGTATTTGTTCTAATGTTACCCCATGTAAAGGGTTTTTAGGTTGATTATTCATAGCCATACTACTTATTTAAACTGCATGCATTGTAGCTTAAATCAGCTTTTAGCGCTAATTCACAGTGATTGTTTTAGGAGCTGTTGGGTAAATAGCATTACCTTGCTTATCTATTTTAAGCCAAATGAGTTGGCTGTTACTGTGTTGGGGTGTTTTAGCACCACACAAAAGTGTAAAAGAGTGAACTTGTATTAATGCCCCTTCGCTATAGCGTTTGTTGTCGTACCAACAGTTAGCTTCTTCATTTACAAACTGGTTTGCATCTATAATTGAATGGGTTTTTAGCGTTGTTGCTTCACTAAGTATTGAATACGATAAGCTGCTAAAACAAAAGCATAGAATTAAAAAGTTACGCATTAGAGGCCTTTAAATAGGGAGGGTTAAAAATAATACATTAAGCTAAAAAACGTGCTAGTGTAAAGTACACAAAGTGATTTTAAGTATAAACTTAGTTATTCACAGAACAATAAAAAGGTGCACACAATGCAATTTAATCACACAATGATCGAAGAATTCACACTATTAGCAAAGTTTCCTCGCGACAGTAAAATGCAGGGTATTAAATTACATTCAGACGCAGAGCCAAGCTTACTTAGCGCAGCGCAACGTTTATTTGAAAAAGGGATTATAGATAGCCCAGATGGCGGATATTTAACTGATCTGGGCTTAGATTTAATTGAGCACGTTACGGTTATTCATAGCGCGCTACAAAGTTAATCTAAATTAGCTTAATTTGCATCGGGTTGATTTTGCGGTGCAGCGTCATTAAATGCAGCTAATTTATTACAATGCTCGTAAATGGCTGCAATTTTTGGATAAGCGCTCATATCTACGTTAAAACGAATTGCATTAAATACTTGCGGCACTAAACAAATGTCAGCAAGTGTTGGTTGGTTACCAAAGCAGTAGTCATTATTTTCGTTTAGCATCAGTTCTATTTTTTCAAAACCCACTTCTATCCAATGTCGATACCATTTATTTTTAGCCTCGTTATCAACACCTAATTCGTTTGATAAATACTTCAGCACGCGTAAATTATTAACAGGATGAATATCGCAAGCAATGGCAAAGCTTAAGTTTCTTATTTGCGACTTTTGCCACGCAGTCCCTGTAATTAATGGCGATTGCGGATAAGTTTCATCAAGCCACTCAAGTATTGCAAGTGATTGTGCTAAAACACCATCATCGGTTTCAAGTGCAGGTAGTAAGCCTTGCGGATTAGTCGCTAAGTATTCCTTCCCAAGCTGCTCCGATTTTAAAAGGTTAACAATAGCAAGTTCATGATCGATTGCTTTTAAGTTAAGCGCTATACGCACTCTATAAGCCGCTGATGAGCGAAAGTAGCTGTATAATTTCATAATTAATCCTGTGAACCTGTAAATTGTTTTTTAATAGTACGCCAGCAATCGGTGTAATTTGGTTGGCGCTCTTTACCTTCTAATGCATATTTTGTCGGTGAAATTATATAGCGCGACTCAAACATAAAGGCCAATGTGTTTTCATATTTTTGTGGTGTAAGCTCAGCGTTTGAGGCTTTTTCAAATACGTCGGCTTCAGGTCCATGTGGCGACATACAATTGTGTAAACTTGCGCCACCAGGTACAAAACCATGCTCTTTTGCATCATACACACCTTCAATTAAGCCCATAAATTCACTCATAATATTGCGGTGATAATACGGTGGGCGAAATGTATTTTCGGCTACCATCCAACGCGGTGGAAATATCACAAAATCGACATTTGCCATACCCTCAGTAGCAGAAGGAGAGGTCAGTACAGTGAATATAGAAGGATCGGGGTGATCAAAGCTCACTGTATTCATTACATTGAAACGCGATAAGTCGTATTTATAGGGCGCACTATTACCCGTCCATGCAACCACATCAAAAGGAGAGTGCTTAATTTCACAGCTAAATAAATTACCGTTAAATTTAGAAACAAGCTCAAAGTCACCCTCTTTATCTTCAAAGGCCGCTACAGGGTATTGAAAGTCTCTGTCGTTGGCATAACCGTTTGCACCAACAGGTCCTCGCTCTGCAAGCTCTAACGCATGGCCATAATTTTCACAAATATAACCACGGGCTGTATTATCAATTAAGTCAACTGAGAACTTAATTCCTCTGGGAATTACAGCAATTTCACCTGGTTTAATGCTTAACTTACCGCACTCGGTGTGAATTAATAATTCACCATGCTGAGGGACAAACAACATTTCGCCATCAGCATTACAAAAGTAACGCCCTTGCATTGACTGATTAGCGACATATACATGAATGCCAATACCAGATTGCCCATTAGCACTGCCATTAGCAGCCATCGTTACTAACCCATCAATAAAATCAGTAGGCTGTGAAGGCATATCAATAGGATTCCAACGTAGCATTGTTGGTGGTGTTACGGCTTCAGTGATTGGGGCTGTTCTTATTAGGCCATTATCAATTGCTTGGTAATCACCTTGCACTACAGACGGACGAAGGCGGTAAAACCAAGTGCGACGATTTGAAGCGCGAGGAGCCGTAAATGCAGTCGAACTAAATTGCTCTGTGTATAAATCGTATTTAACTTTTTGTGGGCTAAATTGTCCTATTGGCAGTGCACCGGGTAGCGCTTGTGTTTCAAATTCATTACCAAAACCTGTCATATAACTTAATTGTGTCGCCATTACTGACTCCTGTGAGAGGGGGTTGGTTTAATATTATTTTTATTTCAGTTAAGATACTCTCAAGTGAGACTAATATCAAATGTGCAACTACGCATCCGTGTAAATATTAATGAACACTAAAGTAAGCCTTATAAAGCTGGGATAACTAAAAATGAAAATTGATTTAGCAACGTTCTTACCTTATCAATTAACGAATGTAGCAACACGTGTAAGTAACGACTTTGCAGAGGTTTATCAAACTAAATACGGTTTAAATATTCCTCAGTGGCGAATACTTGCTAATTTAGCGCAGTATGGGCAAAGCAACGCAAAGGATTTATGCACGCAAGCAAATATGGACAAGTCGACCGTGTCGCGTGCGGTAAAAGTTTTAATAGATAAAGGTTTAGTGAAAAGTGAGTTAAATGCACAAGATAAACGCGCGGCCTTACTTGTACTGAGCAAAGCAGGGCAAAACTTATATGAGCAAATAGCACCCGATGCACTGAATTGGGAAAAACAATTACTGAGCACTTTAACCAACGAAGAATACGAAGTATTAGTGAGTATTTTTGAAAAGTTAAATAACAAATTAAAGGCATAAAAAAGCCCACCAAAGTGGGCTTTTAAAAGATGTTTTAGGCTACAGTTCTAAATTAGAAAGTGTAACGAACACCTACACGCATTTGCCATACAGATGCATCAGTTTGTACTGATGTATTTGCATTATTCGCATTAAAGTCAGAGTAAACGTAACGACCCTGATCATCAAGTGATGTTGAAATCATGCTAGCGCCTACGAATGGACCTTTCTTAAGTACGCCCCAATCATCGTTTAACAGGTTAGTAAGGTTATCAATTACGAAGAATGCTTCACCTTTATGGCCTTCCATAAAGCCTGGAAGCTCTTGTGTAACTTTAAAGTTAAACTTAACAAACCAATCAGAGTTTTCTGCGTTACGGCTAGTCGTTTGACCACGTTCTAAACCATTTGATGCAATAAATTCATTGAATTCATTGATATCAGCAGCACTCATGTTGTAAACAACGTTTGGATCGTTTTCAAGTGGAACATACAATAGCTGGCGGTTACCATTCCAGTTGTTGTCACCAAAAGTACCATCACTTCCATCAAACGTGTAGCTGTATGGTAAGCCTTTATATGCTTCACCGAATAGATTAAAGCGAGTAGCAAAACCATCAACAAACTCATGAGTATAACCAAGAGTCATAGTGAAACGATGTGGAATTTCGTAATCAGATGAAGCAACACCTGGGTTACCTGGATCTGTTAGCGCAATGTTACCGTAGTTTGAACCAGCTACAGAGCTTGTCATTGGGTTAACATCATCAGAATCTGTGTAGGCATAACCAAAGTTAACGCTTACACCATTATCAAACATCTTGCTAACCGCTAATGAGATAACAGATGAATCACCGCTATCACCACTTACATTTGTTAGTAAGTATTCGTTTGAACGACCTTCAATTGATTCGTAAATAGGGCGGCCATCAAATGTAGTTTCGCCAGAATCTTGAAGCGCGATGTCACGCATTAACGCAGCATCTTTTTTCTTCGAGTATAAGTAATCAAGAGAGATTACGTACTCGTTTTCAGTTGTATACGTTGCACCAAGTGAGTATTTCCACTCTGATGGGATTTCAAAGTCTGGGTCAACAGCGTTTGCAACTGAATCGCCTGAGCCGATTACAGTGTCAGCTACTGCATCAAATTGAGACTGAGGTACTTCAAATCCTGGAGTACCATTATTTACATTAGGTGTTGCGAACAAGTCGATAGAACCAAACTGGTTTGCACTAATGTTAGTAATGCCGTCGTTTGAGTAAGAGTTAGATAACCAAACATTAGGGTTACCGCCTGAGAACAAGCCAACGCCTGCACGTACTTCAAGTGCATCTGTAGCGTACCATTGGAAGCCTACACGAGGTTGAATTAAATCGATACCATCAAATGTACTTTGGTTACTGTAGCCATAGCGGTCAGTAAAGTTTTGATTTAAGTTAGGTACATCATCACTTGTATATTTGTCATAACGTAGACCAAACGTGATGTTTGCATCTAAATCGGTGAATGAATACTCGTCTTGCACGTAAAATGTATGCTGAGCGTACGAAAAGCTTGCAGCTGCATCGTTAGGATCATTTGTACCAGCAGCATTGTTGTAGTAAATAGCACTTGCAATACCATTTTCAAAATCATCAACATTGTTGAAACGGTATTCACCTTCAGTATGCTGAACGAATAAGTTAAATACATCTAACTCTTCAAACTCGTAACCAGCAGTAATTGTATGTTGATCTAGGTAATAAGTACCTGCAACTTTAAATGTAGTTGTATCGTAGTCTAAGTCATTAGATTGACGTGAGTCATCTGGACCAATATAAACTGTACCACCATCTTCGGTACGAATTTGCATTTCACCAAAGCTGCTTGCTGCATCTAGTGATTGTACTGTTGCATCAAGCTCAGACTTACCAATACGAACTTCAGTAGAGAAGTCATCTGACCAATCAGAGTAAACAGATGCAATGATTGAAGTGAATTCTGCACTTTGGTCATAAAAGTGGTTAGATAGTGATACACGGCTAGAGCCAGTATCTGACTGTGAAACAGTATTACCATCGTTGTAGTTATAGATTAAGTTTGCACGGTGATCTTCGTTGATGTTCCAATCTAGTTTAACTAAGATTTTTTCATCTTCAACAGGCATACTTGAAGGCATTCCGCCTACATCGTAACCATATACAGTTTGAGCAATGCTAGTGATACGCGAGATATCATCAGCAGTTACACTGCCACTGCTTAAGCCATCGTAGTTAAACTGTTGAACACCTTCAAGTTTTTCATATGAAGTGAATAAAAATAGTTTATCTTCAATTAGTGGAAGACCTACGTTGAAGCCGTAACGTTTTTCAGTATAGTTACCGTTATCAACGTCATCACCTTCAATTTTATCACCCTTGAAAGAGTCGCTAGTGTAATCGTAGAAAACAGCGCCATGAACATCGTTGCCACCAGATTTGGTTACAGCGTTAATGTTACATGATGTAAAACCACCGTATTGAACGTCAAACGGTGCAAGCTCAGCTGAAACTTGTTCAATTGAATCAAAAGAGAAAGGGGCGCGAATAGTAGGGTAACCATTTGAGCTTAAGCCGAAGTTATCGTTCATACGAACGCCGTCTAGCGTTAAGCTGTTGTAGCGAGGGTTACCACCACCACAGTTAATTGAACCACGGCTATCATCAATTGTGATACGCGGGTCGATACGAATAATATCTTTTAAATCACGGTTAATAGCTGGAGTATTTTCAAGATCTGTTAGCGTAAATGTAGAAGCTGGACCAGTACCACCAGACATAGCGCTAATTGGTGCGCCAGAAACTACAATTTGTTCCATGCTTGATTGTGACTCAAGAGAAACGTTTACTGGGTAGTCGTTACCAATGTTAAGAATAATGTTATTAAATTCTTGGTCTGCGTATACATCTGAATCAACAATTACTTTATAAGGACCGCCAACTCGCAGGCCTTTAGCTGTGAAATAACCAGCGTCATTTACTTCAGTTGTTTTTACTGATCCAGAAGGTACGTGTAAAATTGTTACTTTAGTGCCGGCTGCTGGGTTGCCGTTAGGCCCCATTACTTGACCTTTAATTGCAGAGGTCGTTTCGTTAGCCATTGCAGCGCCACTTACACCAACACATGCTGCAATAGCAAGTGAAAGAGCTGTTTTGCGTAATTGAGTTTTCATTTAATTTTCCCGTGTAGTTATTAATTAAATTTTTATATTTTTATTTTAAAATTTTTCAAAATAAACAGTTAAAGTTCATTTATTCAAAATCCGTTACTAGTGTACCTTATTTATTCGTTACAAATAAAATACAACTGCAATATATTTTTAATAAATAGTACTATTTTTGTCTATTTGAGTGTTTTTTTGAGCAATAACTCTATATCGGTGTATATATTACGTGGGCTTTATGACAAACATGTGAAATTGGGGTGCGAAAAACAAAAAACCCATCACAATTTTGCAATGGGTTTTGTTAACAAATAACTTAATGTGTTATTACTTACCTATTAAGACTTAAAACTTGTAGCTAATACCAACTTTAGCCTGCCAAGCTGATGAGCTAGTTTGGTATTGACTGTAGTTACGAACGTCAGCACCATTAAATTTGCCATCAATTATATAACGACCTTCATCATCTAACCCACCAAAATCATAAACAGCTTGATCAGAGAAACCTAAGCGTTTTTCAACACCCCAATCACTGTTTAGTAAGTTTGCGAAGTTATCAACCATGAAGTAAACCTCACCGCTGTGACCTTCAGCAAAACCTGGGATTTCTTGTTTGATACTTACATCCATCGTAGTAACCCAAGGTTGAGTACCTGAGTTACGGCCTAAAATTTCACCACGTTCTGAGATACCAGCACGATTTAGAAGCGTTTCTAATTCATTCCAAGATAAACCAGACTCATCCCAATTTACATTTGGATCATCAGCGCCAGTTGGAATGTAAGCTAGGTAAGCTGAGCTTGAGTAAAAGTCGCGTGTATCACCTAAGTCACTATCTTGATACATGCCCATAGTGTAGCTAAATGGACGGCCAGAGCGGCGTTCAAAATACACGTTAAACTTAGTTGCATAACCACTGAAAAATTCAGTGTTATACGCTAGGTTTATTTTAAAGCTGTGCTCTACTTCGTATGAACCACGATCTGCAAAGTCTTCATTACGGTTACGTGTAATGTTGTATTGGTAGTTACTTTGAGCACGAGAAGATGAACCCGATGAGGCCTCAGTTACGTCTTGGTGTGCATAACTTGCAGAAACATACAGGCCATTTTCAAATTCTTTTGCAATGCCGGTAGAAATAATGATTGAACGTCCATCGTCAGATGAATTAGTCATTGCAATATCAAAGTTATCAGCAAGGTCGCCAGTATAAATACTTTCGTTAATTACACGCTCACCATCAGCAGCAACACCAATTGGGTTTAAAGCAGTGTTATGCCATACAGCTTCGTTTTCTTTTTTATGGTAAGCAATTTCTGCTTGCCATTTGAAGCCTTCTCCAAGTAGTTCTGAGTCAAACTCGTATTCAAAACCAACTTGAGCTCTTATGCTCGATGGAAGCTCAAAATCAGGGTCAACATAGTTTGTGCTACCGGCACCTTGGACTAACGTGTCTTTAATAGCGTCAGGTACTTGCGTAATATCGGCTTGGTTATTGGCGTAATAATCATTAATAGCGCTTTGTGGTGCTTCAACAAATGTAATACCGTCATTTTGGAAAGAGTTATTGTACCAAACGTTTGGAATACCACCTTGGAATCGACCTATACCACCATTAATGGTTAATGCTTCAGTTGCATAATATTTAAAGCCAATACGCGGTAAAATTATATCTAAACCATCAAGATTCTCTTGATTGCTAAAGCCGTAAGTATTTAAAAAGTTTTCGTTTAAAGTTGGTTTATCGTCTGATGATAAACGCTCATAACGAACGCCAGCTGTTACTTCTAAATCATCACCAACATAAAAAGTATCTTCGATATAAAGTGCTAATTGGTTACGTGTCGCATCGTATGCAGTGTCATTTGGGTTATTTGTGTACGCGTTACTGTAAGAAAAGTCGTATGTACCTCTAAAGTTACCCACTTCACGGTTTGCAAAGCCTTCGAAGTCATCAAATTCCCAAGAACCTAATGAGTTAGATGCAAATAAGTTATATAAATTTAGCGATTCATACTGCATACCAAAGTTAATTTCGTGCTCATCCATTAAGTAAGTGGCATCGAAAGTAAGCGTTAAGTTTTCAGTCGATGAGCTATTTGCATGGCGGAATTCATCTGTACCAAACTCATAAGCTGGACCACGGAAGTACTCTTCAACTTTCACAAAGCCAATATCAGAGTTAGTTAAGCTTCTTGATGATACATCTTTGTAAGCGATACCAATTTCAGTTGAGAAGTTTTCATTCCAGTCTGAATATAATTTTGTCGCAAAATTATTGAATTTAGTAGCGTAAGTATAACGGCTTGACGCTAAGCTTACTGTACTACCGCCAGTGCCGACATTTGTTTCGTCTTTATCGTCTTGCCATTGGTAAGTGAAATCTAAACGATGATCATCATTAATATTCCAACTTAATTTAACAAGCAATGATTCGTTTGTATCTTTAGGGTCACCACCTAGAGAATCGGTTAAGCCGTATTCATTATTTAAAATATTAATAAATTGGTTGTAGCTTTCTTCTGTTACATCATATTCATTCGTTGCACCAGAGCCTTCAAAACCGTAATCTAAATCAAGTTCACTTGTCCATTTGTTGTAGTTAACAAAGTAAAACAAAGTATCGTCGATTAATGGGCCGCCAACATTAAAGCCATAACGTTTCTCAGTTTGAATTGGTTCTACCTGATCAATAACGTATGTACGGTGTCCATCTTCATCTAAAACAGGGTTACCATCTGCATATACTTGAGAAATACTGTCTACATCACCTGCAATATCAGGAGTAGATATTTCATAAAAGCCAGAAAATTTAAACTCATTAGTACCTGATTTTGTTACTGCATTAATAGTACCGCCACCAAAGTTACCTTTAGAGGCTGAGAACGGAGATACATCAACAGAAATTTGCTCAATTGCATCAAGTGCTACTGGTGGCTGAGAAGTAGGGTAGCCGCCATAACTTAAACCAAAGTCATCATTTTGGCCAATGCCATCAACAGTTAAACCATTTGAACGTGGGTTACTACCTGCAAACGTAAGTTCGCCATTACCGTTAATACTAGCAAGTGGGTTTAAACGCGCAATATCTTTAATGTCGCGATTAAAGCTTGGCATATTTTCTATAGTGTCAGAGCCAAATGTACTGCTAGAGCCACCTGATTGTTGAACAATCTTATAACCAGACACTTCAATCTTTTCGATGTTTAGCGGAGCAAGCTGCGAGCTTAAGCGGTAAGTTTCACCAAGGTTCAAGTAGATATTTTCAACAGTCGTATCGTTAAACGTATCAGAGTCGATGATAACCATGTAAGGACCACCTACACGTAAACCATTAGCGATAAACGTACCACTTTCGTTTGTAGTTAGTTCGCTAATAGTTCCCGTTGGTTGGTGAACTACTTTGATTTTAACGTTTGCAGCATT
Source organism: Pseudoalteromonas sp. SG43-1 (assembly GCF_014164415.1). Lineage (NCBI taxonomy): Bacteria > Pseudomonadati > Pseudomonadota > Gammaproteobacteria > Alteromonadales > Pseudoalteromonadaceae > Pseudoalteromonas > Pseudoalteromonas sp. SG43-1. The sequence goes on from NZ_JACJFD010000021.1 coordinate 37,237, forward strand.
GCCACCTGATGGCGTCGTAATTTTACCACGCATTGCAGATGAAGTATCAGCAGCCATTGCGCTTGTAGAAACACCTAGAGCTAAAATTACCGCTCCAGTTAATTTCGAAAGGCGAAGCTTAGTCATAATGTTGATTTCCCGTGTGTAGGTTATATAAATTTAATACTGTTTATTTATCAGTCGTCATTTTTAGTGCCGTATCTAACTCTTTTGCAGAAGGGTCAAATAAGGCGTTTAATAGTCCAGCTAGTCGAATACCCGCTTGTTGTAGGCGTGTTTTTACAATTGGAGTGTTGTTATAAATGTAGCTGTACCCAACTTCGTCGTTGGTGTACTTATAAATTTTTGTTGCTAAATTGTGTGATTCTTCAACCCAAGTTTTAGGTGAGCTTTGTAAATACTCAGCAATTAATTCGCTGTTATTTGTATCAATAAATTGAGCGTATTCAGTAAACGACAAGTTCTCGTTCTCAACTAACTTTGTATCCCAAAGGCTGTGAAGGTTTGTTTCTTCGTTAAAAAAAGAAACCTTAATACGGTTACCACCTCTGTCTTCACCTCGACCGGCATGAAAAGGTTGATGACTGTCGCCTACTAAATGCACTAAAAAACGTAAACTGAACTGTTTAGCATCTAAGGTGCTATTTTTATCGGTGAGCGTTTGCATTGAATAGTGAATACCCTCGAGGATATTACTTACAGATTCTTTGTTTTTAGTATGATCGTGATTGAAGCTGAAAGATTTTCCTGGGGCTGCATTAATGTAATGCCAACGAGATGATTTCTTTTGCCAAAAGTCGCCAGGAGCAGAGCGCATTTCATCAGGCCACGTTGATATTTGCGCAAGTGACTCACCATCTAAATAAGGTTTAATTGCTGCTTTAGTTGTTTCGCTTATATGAGATTGTGCAATCTGCCCTACAATACGGTGGCCATTTTGACCCCAAGCGTGTGAGTTAGTGCTTGTGAATATCGCACTAATCAAAAGCGCAGAAGATATCGAGTACTTTATATTGTTATGCATTAAAACTTCCTAAATGAATATTTCATGGGGTTGCTATAAGCTAATGCGGTCAATTGTCCTCATTTTTAATGTTGATAGGAAGGACTTATTAAAATTCATAATTTCTTATTCAATTACCTTTAAAATCAGTCTCTTATATTTAATAGGTAAAATTACTTGTTGTAATAGGTAAGCGAAATTGTTCAAATACACTATATCGTCTATTTTTGGGTGGCATTGCTTTGAATTATAAAAATATTGTGTTGCACAAAATGTTAATTGTTACATTTTTGTTTCTATTATTGGTCGTTACGTGGGTTTGCGGTCAAGTTAGTGTATACAATGATGATTTACATTTTCCGGTTATGATCGAAACCTCAACAGAGTGTCAAACAACTGCTACAAGTAATAAAGACCAATTAATTGTTTTTACACAATCAAAAAAAATAGCCAAGTTATTAACACAAAAGTTATGCTCTGATAACGTAGTAGCTAAGCAATATGGCTCGGTAAAAGGGTATTGGGGATATAGAACGGCAGATAGCTTTGAGTTTGTTGGTAAAGGAATTGCTGACCTAATTTTGGCTAAAAGCAATATTATGGCTGCATTTAAAGCGGAGTCGACCTATAACTACCAACCCGTAGTTGGTTTTTCTGACTACACGGCTTTTTTTATATCTTCTAAAGAAAAACCTCGAATTACTAAACAATATTTTTTAGATAAACGCATAGGTTTGCTTGATTATCCTACCAGCCGATCAGGGCATATTTTACCAAAGCAAATGTTTAAAGAACTGGATATAAATTTAGCTAATTTGAAAATCACTTATGCTAGTTCTCATAACGAATTACGCGATTTACTCGCCGACGGAAAAGTAGATATTATTGCTTCGTTTTGGAAAGAGAGTGACGAAAAACGTTTTTCAAAAAACTATATTACGCCTTTGAGTAATAATATTACTGGAACAAGATGGTATTTAAAAATGCAGCAAAATAATACTGATTTATTATGTGCAGTACAGGCAAATTTGCTTGATATGTCTAAAGATCAAAGTTTGCATTATTATCAAAATGCACAATCGTTTTGGAGTTGCGGTACTAGCTCAGTAAACTTAAAAGAGGAAGTTAGTGATGAGTAAATATAAACAACTACTTGTTTTACTATGCTTATTTTTAACTTTATCTTCTGTGTTTTATATTTCTGTAATTCAAAAAAGCCAGCAAGTAACTAAACAAAAAATAACGCAGATAGAAAGGCAAATAGCACTCGACTTACCATTACTTGATTTATCAAATGAGCTGCTAAAGCATTCGGGGAATAAAGATGCGGTTAATAGCTACATTAAAACCTTAAATAGCTACATTAATTCGAACGATCTTAAAGTTGTTGCTATTGCACCAAAAGGCGAAATGCTAGCACCTGTAAACTTACACCAAATAACACGTAGTTTGAGCACTAATAACGGACCTGTATTAGTTGTATTTAACGTTCAGCAAACCCACTTTACATTAAGCCATTTTATTTACTATTTTATATTTTTAGTATTAAGTGTGTTGATTAGTTTTTGGGTAAAATTTGCGTTTATTAAACAAAGTAATAAGCAGTTTAATAATGCGCAGCATCAGTCAATTACAGAGCCTACGCCGCTGATGCTTATAGTTGACCTTAACGATAAAACACTATCAAGTAGTTGTAGTGCAGAGCAAAAAGTGGGTTTAGCCAATAAGCCATTATGCTTTTATTTAGCACTTGTAGAGTATTGTACAAATAACGATGATGTAGCGCTTAGTCATAATAAAGATGTACCAGAGGAGCTTCTAGAGCTCGCTAACAAGTATTTTTATAGGTTGGTAGAGCTTGGTCATACGGTTAGAAAAAGGCCTAATTTTAATAATAGCCTAGAAAAAACCTTGAGTGAGATACGTGCGGCATTAGATGAAGTACTTAGCGAGTGTCCTGAAGAAAAAGAGTTATATTACCCACCTAAAGCCTATGGAGAAGGCTCTCGTTCTCGTTTGCATAGTTATGGGCTGGCAAATATTAAAAAAGGTAATATTGAAATAAGAGGAAAGTAACTAGATTACTTTCCTCTTATTCTTAGAGGTTATTTAGGGGTAAATTCAGCCGCTTTGAGAGGGCTATTTTTTGAAATAAAGTCTTGAAGTGCTTTAGCATCTGTTTCGTCTGTACTTACAAAGCCTTTTTTATTTGTAAGTGCAGGATAACCATCACCGCCTGATGCGTTATAGCTATTTAGACTCATTCTGTATGTTTTATTTTTATTAAGCGGTTCGCCATTGATCAAAACATTAACCAACTGATTATTTTTACGCTCAAACGATATTTTATGGTATTGCAAATAAGCACCAGCATCCGGTGGGAAGCTCGTTACTGTATTTAAGTAATCCCATAAATCACTGCCTTGCCAATCCATATAAGTAATGCGGTTTTTAAAAGGATGTACTTTTAAAATATCTTTATAGCTTACTTTACCAGCCTCTATTGAGCTGCGAATACCACCGCCACTTATTAATCCAAAGTCTGCATTTACTACATCCATTTGAGCTTGAATAATTACACGTGCAAGGTTTGTTTGTTGGTAACGAACTTTGTTTCTGTCACCTTCTAAGCGAGCATCTACTTCACCAATGGTACCTTCAATTTGTTTAGCGCCTTTAGCTTGGTATACCGCTAAATAAGATTCAAGTTTAGAGTCTGGTTTAATGTACTCGTTTGCTAATACTGCTTTAGTAGAGCCATCAGCTTGAACTTTATCTACATACAAATTAACAGGCATGAGTTTGTAGTCTAGTAACGTTAATTTTCCGTTTTCAAGCTTAAACTCAGCTTTACCAACATACTTACCCCATTCATGGGCTTGCATAATGTAAGTACCGTTTTGCTGGTCTGGCTTACAGGCAAGGCCAGGTTTAAAGTTATCGTCATTTACATTTGTATCACTCATACACACAGGTTCTTGTGAGTGACCGCCAATGATCATATCAAGTGTGTTTGCAGGAAGTGAGCGAGCAAGTGTTACGTCACCTGGTGCATTAATGCCAAAGCTAGCATCAACATAATGACCCATATGAGTCAGCGCAATGGTAATGTCAGGGTTGTACTTAGCTTTTATTTCTTTAGCTAGTTCTGCAGTAACGTCAACAGGGTCTTTAAACTCTAAGTGGCCAATATACTGAGGATTACCAATTTTAGCTGTGTCTGTTGTTGTTAATCCAATAACAGCAATAGTTAAGCCATTTTTTTTGAATATTTTATAGCTATCAAACGCATGTTCGCCTGATTCTTTTTCAAATATATTGGCTGATAGAAAAGGAAAGTTCACCCATTTTTGCTGTTGTTTCAAAACATCAATAGGATTATCGAATTCGTGATTGCCTAATGCCATTGCATCATAACCAATCAGCGACATACCTTTAAAGTCAGGTTCTGCTTTTTGTAAATCTGACTCAGGAATACCGGTATTAATGTCACCACCAGAGAGAAGTAAAACGGCATGACCTTGCTTTTGGGCGTCATTACGTAAAGAGTCAATTAACGTTTTGCGAGCGGCCATACCGTATTCGCCTTTTTCGTTTTGCCAAAAACGGCCGTGATTATCATTAGTATGAAGAACAGTTAAATATTCAGTAGGAGTACTGTTAGAGGTTGATTCAGGAGCAGGAGATGTACATCCAAGTACACTAAAAATAATCGAAAATAAAATAATTATACGCATAAAATACCTATGGATTAAGGTCTACTTAATTTATCAAGCGGGTAGTTTAAACTAGTTTTATGCTAAAAAAACGTACTTATTGACATTTTATTTAGAAGGTACAGTTAATCGATTTGTGGCGGCACTTTCGCGACGCTTTAACTCTGCATCCGCATATTCCCGCTTAGTATGGTTTATACCTACCATCCACGTTAAAAAGCTCGCCGGTAGTTTTGTGTATGGTTCACCTTTGTGTAAACCAAAGTCGCAAATTGTTTGTTTAGTGTGTGGCATTGTTAGATCCTGTTGTTTGTGTTTTTTTAAGGTAACAAATAAGTGACCACACTTTTAAGATGATTTAATTTTAAATAGTCAGATTTATATAGCAAAAAAGAATATAAATAATGGCATATGTAATTAATTTGTTATCAACACGGTCTTAATTGTATCAACTCACACTTTAGAATCGATTTTAGTCGCCGATGGCATTAATGTGTTAACGCATTAACTAATTATTTAAAAAATATAACAACAGGAATAAAACATGAAAAAACTTTTACTTGGCTCAGCACTTGCTGCAGCAAGTTTTACAAGCACCGCTACTATAGTTGAAATGAACACGAGCCAAGGTGTCATAGAGATTAACCTATTTGATCAACAAACCCCCAAAACAGTCGCAAATTTTTTAAGTTACGTTCAAGACGATTCATATAACGAAACAGTAATTCACCGCTCTGTTAGTAACTTTGTTATTCAAGGTGGTGGATTTACATTTTCTGATTCGCTAGATGCGATTACTACAAAACCTGCTGTAGAAAATGAGCCCGTTTTTTCTAATGTTAAGGGCACCATTGCAATGGCTAAATTATCGGGTGATGCTAATAGCGCAACAAGTCAGTGGTTTTTTAATATGGCTAATAATAGCGCAGGAAGTGCAGCGCTAGATACGCAAAATGGCGGTTTTACAGTGTTTGGACAAATTACTGCCGCGAGCCAATCAACCTTAGATAAAATTGCTGCTTTAGTGCATTGTGGTGATACACCGGTGGTTGGTATTACCACTGAGCAATGCTCAAGCAGTGATGTAGCAATTAGTAGTGCTAATTTGGTAACTATTCAAAGTGTAACTGTTATGGATGATGATCCTAATTCAGCCGTAGGCCTTACTGTAACTGAAAACACGTTAATTGACTCAGGTGCACCAATAGGTTCAGATAGTAGTTCTGGCGGTGGGCTAGGGTGGCTTTTAGGCGCTTTTTTACTTGTGTTTCCTCGTTTAAAACGTGCTAAATAATTAAATCTTATGTAATAGTAATGTGGCAGACGTAAATTACCTTTCACATTACTCTTTAAACTTTGCTATTTAAAGTAATACTCGCCAAACCATAGCAAGCCAAATTGAAAATACACAAATACAACCTAGCAAAAATACTTTAAAACGTGCGCGTACGTTATTTTCACCTAAATGAATAACACTGTGCACAATGCGTGTTGCTACAAATAAACAGGCCAGTATAGCCATAAGTGTACTGGCGCTATTTAGTTGTAGTGCAAGTAAACATCCCGCGTAAAAAAGTACAGGTATTTCAAACTGATTCGAAAAGTTTCTATCTGCCACCCTAATAGTGTCGCCAGCCTTATCTAACTGCATTGTTTTAAAATCACTTAAATCTAGTTGTTTATTTTTAGCTGCGGCAAAGCGCCTTTTACCCATAATGAGCATGACAACCAGTGAAAGCGTAACTTGTGCAAACATGGCAAGTATGATGATTTTTTCCATTGTTTTTCCTTATTATTTAGAATTTGCGTATTTTTTGATATTGAATGATTTTTAGTCTCGCAAGGTTGGCAGACTCCCAACTAATATCCAATTATGAAGACATTTTTCACAATGTGTTACACAAAATAGCGTTATTTTGTAGAAAGTTATTAATTGAAAATGTTAGTTTAGCTTAACTATATTGCTTTGAATTGGCGCACGCTATTTTGCGCAATACTTTTTAATGGAAAACAAAAATGAAAAAGATTATTGGTTTTAGTGCCATCGCACTTGCAGTTTTAAGTGGTTGTTCAAATACGGCTTCGGTTTCAGTGGCGCCTCTGGCCTCTTTACTATCAGATACGTTAGTTGTAAGCCCTAACGATAACCGCGAATATAAAACACTTAAGCTGGCAAACGACATTGAAGTAATTTTAGTGTCAGATCCAGGTGCTGAAAAATCAGCAGCGGCACTAAGCGTTGGTGTTGGTTTACTGCACGACCCGATGTCGCAGCAAGGTATGGCACATTATTTAGAGCACATGCTGTTTTTAGGCACAGATCGCTACCCAGACACAAAAGGGTATTCTGATTTTATGACCAAAAATGGTGGCGCGCACAATGCTTACACGTGGCTCGATATTACTAATTACATGTTTAAAATTAATAACGACGCGTTTGATGAAGGGCTAGACCGTTTTGCTGACTTTTTCAAAGCGCCTAAGTTATACCCAGAATACACAGATAAAGAAAAAAATGCAGTAAACGCAGAGTGGTCAATGCGCCGCGAAATGGACTTTTTTGGACAATTTAAACTCGCGCGTAAAATGATGGGCGATCACCCGGCTAATCGCTTTTTAATTGGTAACCTAGAAACCCTTGGCGATAAAGAAAACAGTTCACTTCATAAAGAAACGGTTGATTTTTATAATAAATACTACTCTTCAAATATTATGAAAGTTGCGCTTATTTCTAATTTACCTATTGCTGAAATGGAGCAAAAAGCGCAAAAATACTTTGCTGACATAAAAAATAAAAATATCGAAAAACCAACAGTGACTGCAAAACTTGATTTTGATAACGCTGGCGGAAAACGCGTGTTTTATGCACCAAATGAAGATGTAAAACAGCTGCAACTTGATTTCACCATTGCTAATAATAATAGCGAATTTGCACTTAAACCAAACCGATTTGTAGCGTATTTACTAAGTAATGAAATGCCGGGCAGCCCAGCGCAACTTCTTCGTGATAAAGGATGGGTGTCTCAGCTTTCAGCTTCAGCTGCACCAAATCAATATGGCAACTATGGTTCGTTAAATGTAAATGTAGAGCTTACAGATGAAGGCATGAAAAATCGTGATGAAATAGTTGCGACTATTATGCAGTACATCGATTTAATTAAAAAAGAAGGCGTTGATAGCAAGTACTTCAACGAAATTCGTACTTCCCTTAATAACCAGTTTAAGTTTTTAGAAAAAGGTGATGAGTTTAATTATGTAAGCTCGCTTACGCAAAGCATGCAAGACTATCCGTTAAATCACGCTATTAATGCACCTTATTATTATGCAAAGTTTGACGCTGACGCTGTAAACAATGTACTTGAGCAGTTAAATGCCGACACCCTTCGTATTTGGTATGTATCGCAGCAAGAAGAGACAGACTCACAACTACACTTTTACGACGGTAAATACCGCATCAATGACATTAGCGATGATGAAATTGCCAGCTGGAAAAAACCAAGCGAATTTAAGTTAGCACTACCAACAGTAAACAATTTATTGCCTGAAAACTTTGCAATAAAAACGCAAGCATTTAAAGAGCAAAAACACCCAGAACTTGCTTACGATAAAAATGGTGTAAAAGTATGGCGCCAAGCAAGTCAAAAATTTGCAGAGCAGCCAAAAGGGCTTGTCGAAGTTTATATAAATACTCAACCCGGTTTGAACGATATTAAAGCAGAAGTACTTTATTCTGTTTGGGCTGATTTATACAATATTCAACAAAGTCAGTTAAGTACCGAAGCAGCAATCGCCGGTATGAGCGTAAGCTTAGCACCGAGTAATGGTCTTGTTTTATCTATGAGTGGTTTTACAGATAAGCAAGATGTATTGCTTAAACAAGCTTTAACCGGATTAAAAGCCGATGAAACAGCACAAGCATTTAGCCAAGCGGTAGATCGCTTTAAGCGTAATTTACTAAACCAACAAAAGCAGTTTCCGTATGCACAAGCATTTGGCGAGTATTCAAAACTAACCCGTACAGGCGGCTTTGATACAGATGCGCTTATAAAAGCCGCTGACTCACTGAGTGTTGCCGACTTAGCACAATTAAAAACAGCTACGTTTGCACAAAACGATTTACGCGTATTTAGTTACGGTAACTACGATCAGCAAGATATTGACGCGATTGCACAAGAGTTAAGTGCAACATTACCAAGTAATCATAAGCGCAGTGAATTTGCACGAAGCAAAGCGTGGTTGCCACAACCGGGCGAAACACTGGTACTGCAAAAAGATATCGATGTAGCCGATGTAGCTGTGGTTGATATGACCGTTCATCCTGTTGCGGGTTACAAACAAAAAGCAGAAGCAGCTGTATTACAAAGCCACTTTAGAACAGTTGCGTTTGATAAAATGCGTACTGAGGAGCAACTTGCATACGCAGTAGGTGCATTAGCTCGCCCAATCGAGGATTACTCAGCAATTGGTATGTATATTCAAACACCAGTTAAAGGACCAAAAGAAATACAAGCTCGTTTTGATAAGTTTAAAAAAGAATACGCAGTTGAACTTGATAACATGAGCGAAGAGACTTTTGAGCAGCTGAAAAACTCTACCCTTGTATCACTTAAAGAGCAGCCTAAAAACTTAAGTGACGAAATGAGCCCACTTATAAACGATTGGTACCGTGAAAACTTTACCTTTGATTCTAAGCAAAAGCTGATTGATGAAGTTGAAAAAGTAACGCTTGCAGATATAAAAGACTACTACAAGCAAACAATGCTTAACCCTAATGCTGCACGTTTAAATGTGCAATTACGCGGGACTAAGTTTATAGAAAGTGACTTTGCCGATTTACCAAATCAAACTAAAATCACAACGCTTGATGCCTATTACAATGGTATTAAACTACAAAAATAAGCTTTATTTATGTAGCTAAAATAAACCCCAATGTATCACTACATTGGGGTTTATTATTTATCTCACTATATTTACTAATAATACCAATTCGTTTAATTAAGTGATCTATTTTGAGGATGGAAAAACGTGTTGATAGCTAGGCAAAAAATTCGCTATTTAGTTGTTCTAAATGAAAATTTTTTAACACAGGTAGCGACTCGTTTAGCCCCGCAAAATGATTAAGTATTATTGCGGATTGGTATAGTATTTAAGCCATTATCAAAAAGCCTATAACAGCTAATGCCGCAGCAATTAGCGTGTAAGGCAATTGTGTAACGGCATGGCTCATTAAATTACAACCAGAGCCTTGCGCTGCGAGCACCGTTGAATCTGAGTAAAAACACGCTTGGCTACCAAAAGAGGAAGCCGATAATAGCGCCCCAATGACCAGTGGTATGTTTGCATCAACCGCATTTGCCAGTGGCATAACAATGGGAATTGATACAGCAAAAATACCCCAGCTAGACCCAGTTGCAAACGCTAAAATAGCCATTGAAATAAATACCACGGCTGGTAAGTATGCCGCGGTCATATAAGGGCTTAAGCTGCCAATAACAAACTGAGGCAAACCAATTAAGTCGCATACATCTTTAAATATAAACGCAGCTATAACAGTACCAATCGCGGGGATCATACTTTTAAAGCCATCAAGCATGCGCTCAATCATTTCACTTACGCTCATTAATTTTTGTAGTGCATAAAATGGGAGAGTGACTGCCATTGTTGCTAATAAGCCTTTGTATACGTCAATTTCAAAGTAAACAGTAAATGCAACCAGTAAAATAATCGGCACCAAAAAGTTACGTAATTTACCTTTAGGATCAGCATCTTCAAAGTTCTCTTCTACGGCTTTTACCGCATATTCATCCGCTGTTTGAACGTCATTGTATTGAGCAGGGTCGACTTGAGCTTGCTCAATTTGTGCCATTTGCTCTGCTTTTTTCATTGGACCAATCGCAGGAATAATACCCAGCACAACAAGTAAAACAACAAGCACTGCAAACCACGCATAAAACATGTACGGTATGGCTTGGATATAAACTGCAATCCCTTTGCCTTCTTCTGCAATACCGTTATCTACAAGTAAGCCACCAAAAAAAACCGCCCAGGTAGATAAAGGGACAAGTACACAAATTGGTGCAGCAGTAGAGTCTACAACATAGGCAAGCATCTCACGGCTCACTTTAAATTTATCGGTAATGCGTTTCATGGTTTCACCCACGGTAAGCGCATTTAAGTAGTCATCAATAAAAATAACTACACCCAAACAAAAGGTCATAAACAAAGATGAGCGTTTACCTTTAGTGTATTTAAGGGCTAACTTGCCAAAAGCCGATGCGCCACCTGTGCGCACTAATAGCGCGATTAAAGCACCGAAGCCACCACATACAAGTATTAGCCAGCCGATGGTTTCGTCTGTCATCACTTTTAGCGATGTACTCGCAAAGTTAGTAAGTACCTGTGCAGGATCGGCGATAACTAAACCAACTAAAGCACCAATAAGTAAAGATAAAATAGGGCGGCGTAATACAACAGCCAATACAACTACCACCAAAGGTGGCAGTAAACTTAACGCAGAAGGTTCAAGCATTTAAGTATTCACAAAATTAAAAGCATGTATAAAAATTACAATAGTATTAATTTTTAAACTGCTTATACAAAAACAAAGAAGATGATAAGTTTGTTGTAAAATCATCTTCCAAGTCACTGCTTTTGTACGCGAGGGAGAGACACATAAACAGTTATGTTAAATAGCGGCTTAAGTGAAACGCGTTGGCTTTGGCGCCAGACGGTGCAAGGAGTGCAAACCGCTATTGTTGTGCCTGTAAAAACATCGGCGCAAAAATAATCTGCTTTTTAATTTCAGTCAACAAAAAGTTACATGCAAAACAAAGTTTTTTAGAGGAGCTTACATTGAACGCTGTATTTAAAACAAATCGATTGTTGTTGCGCCATGCAAATGAGCTTGATGCAGCTATTTTACTTAAGCTAGTTAATCAGGCGAGTTTCATATAGCATATTGGTGATAAAGCAATCTATACCCTTGATGATGCCAAGTCGTACATTATAGGGCCTGTTTATCTTTCGAGGTTAAATTTGCAGCAGTATGTTTGGTATTTAGGCAAGGCAGAGCCTATGTAGTGTGGTTATTCCCCATAAATAGGCGATAACACAGCATAAATGCCAAACATGCGCTGCCCGAAGGGTTCTACCTAGGGGCAATTAACTCTTTGTTGCTCGGTTTTTACTTAGCCCACTAGGTTATAAACCTCACGCCGCGATTAAATCGCCCCTAGATTGAACAAATTTTAATCCTGAAAGGTCAACAGGCCCTAGTCATTTATTGCTTCTCATGTACGCCAAGGCTTTGGGCCTTACATTATTACTTTGCATAATGCTGTAGTGGTTGGCGTTGTTGGGTTTTATAAACGCGCCGCGTTACTGCAACCTGATTTAGGTTTTGCACTTGTAAGCGGTTTTGAAAAAAAGGGTTATGTTTTTGAAGCGGCCAGCGCGCTTATGCAACATAAGCATGAATTTGGAATTACAAAACTGTGTGCAATAACATCACCAGATAATAGGGCATCGCAGAATGTGTTGTTAAAATTGGGCTTTAAAATAAAGGGCAAGGCGGTTATCAATGATGATAAAACCGCCGTGATTATATTGTCACTTAACGATTAAAGTCTTGCTTGTTCTATTTGTTTTGCAACATTTAGGTTTATATTTAGCCATGTTGCTTCAAGTGTCGAAACCAGGCCGTCATAGCCATCATCATCAATAGGCACTAGGTTTGAAAAATTATGAATACTTATAAGACGTCGGCCTGTTTCAGGGTGTGTGTAATATAAACGCCAAAGCCCAGAAATATCAGCGTTACCTTGCATATCGCCATTAAAGTGGTGAATTTCGTATTCAAGCTCATAAAACGTTTGTTGATCAAGTTCAGTAATGACCGGTAAGCCTTTTATTACCATCCAGTTGGGCATAGCATTAAAAAGTGTTTGCTGGGCTGTTGCAGTAAGCATTACATCCGGCGATTCGCCCCACAGGTTGTAATTTGCAGCATGAATTTGGTTGCTATCTATTTTCATCGCAATGCCCAAATTATTTAAAGCGCCTCTAAGTACAACAGTTTGTATTCTTAGTTGCGCATCTGTATCTGCAACGTTTCGAGACGATGCACCTATAGGCTGCTCAAACTGGTAATACTGTGTCGCAGTTTGTATTGATGAACTACAACCTGCCAATAGTAATAATAAACTTGCAGTTAAAAATAACGATTTCATTATTGCTTCCTTGGTTTTGGATCTGCTGGTAATGATTTATCAAAAATTAGCATATTAGGTTGCTCGTTTAATCCGCGAGTTAGAGGCTGTAGGCCCTCACTTAAACGTTTAAACTCTTTTAATGTTTGCTGTATTTGATGATGAAGTTCAGAACCGGCTTGGTAACTGGCCATAGTTTTATCAAATTGGCGCATAGTGACTTCAAACTGCTCCATGCTTTTTGTCATCTTTTCGAAATTACGGTTAAAGTCGCCAGGTAAGTTTTGTGTATCTTTTTGGCTTAGCAGCTCTCGCATTTCATTAGCAAGCGCTCGGTAATCGGTAAATGTAGCTTGCATTTGTGCCAAGCTATCTTCAACTTTTAAGTTATTTACCTTATTAAGTACGTCAGAAACTTGATCTGCTAATACAGTTATACCGCTTGAAATACTCGGAAAAACATCATACTGCACAAGTTTACCTAGGTGCGCTTCTGGCGCGTCGGGGTATATATCAAAATCTACATACACAGCACCCGTTAATAAATTACCAGGCTTTAACGAGGCGCGCATCCCACTTTCAATCCAGCCCTTTAAACTGCCTTGCCAATACTCTTTTGCTGAAGCACTGTCATGATACAAGCGTCCGTATTCTACTTTTATAAGCACTGGAACCGCCGTATTATGGTTTCTAAAGTGGGCAGGTTTACCGTCAATAATTACATTGGCAGGGGTTTCAACAACAGTACCTACACGCATACCTCTGTATTCGACAGGTGCACCTGTGCGTAGTCCTCGAACTGACTGTTCAAATTCAATTAGGTAGTAATCAAAATCATAAAAGCGCTCTTCTAACGCCTCTTTATAGCTTTGGCTTAATGAAAAGCTATGCCCATCTTGTGCTATTTCACCCGGGGCCTGTTGTTCAGGTAAACCAACCGAAATACCGCCTTTTAATAGTTTACTCAAAGAGCCCGTATTAATATTGATACCATCGGCAGATAGGTCAATTTCAATTCCTGCGTTCACCCAAAATATTGAGTTCATGGTGATCAGATTTTGATAAGGGGCTTTAATAAATACGCCATACTTCATTGCTTGGTTTTCCCAATCAAAAGTGGCGGTTTCTATTTGCCCTATTTTATAATTTTTGAAGAATATACCGGTGCTTACATCAAGTACTTCAGCGTTGTAACTCATTAATTTAAAACGACCACCTTTCACATCTTTACCAATGAGGGCGGGTTCATCTTGTAACTTAAAACGCTCTTTTAGCTCTTTACTTTCACCGGGTGAAAACTCTAAATATACACCAGACAATAACGTACTCATCCCGCTAATACCTGTTTCATCAATGCGTGGTTTTACGACCCAAATTTTGGCATCGTCAGTCAGTAGCTCGTTGTAATTTTTATCTATTTGCGCGCGAGCAATTACGCTGTCTTGCGTGTCGGATAGCCGAACATGATCAATTTGACCTATTTTTACACTGCGCACTTTTATTTCAGTCTTACCTGCAATAATACCTTCTGCTTGTGGCATTTCGATAAAAATAGTAGGGCCTTTATTAGCTTGGTATTGGTATAACATCCACATGCCCACTAACAGCGCAATTGCCGGAATGATCCAGATAGCGGAAATTTTCGGTTCTTTTGTTATTTCGGCGGTTTCGGTCATGCTTTGTTCTCTGATTTTTTGTTTTTAGGGGAATCCCACAATAAGCGTGGGTCAAAGGCATGGGCAGCCATCATTTGGCATATTACCATAACTGTAAAAAATACAATGCCTAATCCTGGCGTTACTGACATTAAATTACCCAGTTGAACTAAGGCCACTAAAATAGCAACCACGAATACATCTATCATCGACCATTTACCAATAAACTCAGTCAGTTGATAAATTCGGGTGTAACTTTTTGTATGTTTATTGGCAGGCCTTGTAACCATAAAGCATAAAAAGCTCAATACAAAAGCTTTAGCAAGTGGCACCACAACGCTGGCTAAAAATATAATAGCGGCAATAGGGTAGGAGCCACTTTTCCAAAGAGTAATAACACCACCAATTAAAGTCGAAGGGGATTCATCCCCAAGGCTAGTGGTGTGCATAATAGGTAAAACATTTGCTGGAATATAACAAACAACAGAAGTAATTAGCCAAGCTGCTGCTTTTTGTACGCTATAAGGATTTCTAACGTGTGTTTTTGTATGGCAACGCTGGCAAATATTACCGGTACATAGTTGATGGCACACATGGCAGGCTTTAATATTTTCATCTATTGCACGTTTAGCATGCTCTGCGCCTTCGAGTACTTTTACAGGCTTTATTTGAGCCCATAAGCGTGGGCGATTTAAGTGAACAAGTGCAGCTATGTATAAAATAACAAACCCCACATAAGCCCAAAAACTCGTGCCGAAGCTAATATCAGCCAGCGACATGATTTTAACCATACTAACAAGTACGCCAATTAAAAATATTTCCGACATAATCCAAGGCTCTAACGCCAAAGTGAACTTTAGTAGTCGCCTTGCAATGCTCTCTGGTAATGCTTTTAAAAGCCCAAGATGCAAAGGAATTAAAATAACAAGCAAACCCATGGGCAGGGCAATAATGCTCAAATCAATAAATAAGCCAAGTAGCTCACTATCATAATTAAACAAAATTCGAGCCGCGTCGGGCAGTGTAATAGTTTGAGTTATACCGCTACTACTAAATGAAATAAAAGGGTAAAACATACTGCTGAGCAACATTAATAGTGCGCTAAAGCTTAGTGCAACTATGCGACTGTCGTGATTAACATCGGCTTCGCAAAGTTTATGGTGACAATGTGGGCATATCGCCATTTGTTTTGCGATTATGCGAGGTATATCTATGATCAGATCGCAGCAGGGGCAGACAGTTTGCAATTTAATACCAAGCAAGAAGAATATTTCTTCAATTTTGCTATATTTAATACATTAATACAACGCGTTCTGCCATCAAGCTGCACGTTATATAAAGGAAGCGTGTGAAATATTATTTGTACTGCATACTAATGTGGCTCTTTATTTGTTCGCAAAATGCTGTGGCTATTAATAAAGAGCGAGAAGTAATTATCGCCGCGAGCGCATCAATTCCGCCCTATGTTTTTGAAAAAACAGACTCGGGTATACACCTAGGTTTAATCAAAGCCGCGTTAAAGGCTAATGGATTTGCCAATATTAATGTGCAATATATGTCGAATAAACGCGCTGAGCATCAATTGCATAATAAAGGAGTAGATATACTTTTAAATTATGCAGGAGGAAGTAGTCCATGTATTTACCCAAGTAAACCGGTACTTAGTTATGAAAATGTAGCCATCACACTCAAGCGAAATAAATATAATATTGATGAAATAGAAGGCATGTTTAATAAAAACGTCCTTGCTTTTCAAAATGCAACTGCATATCTGCCTTCTATATTTAAAAGTAATGTTAAACACTTTAGCTCATATCAATAGGTTATTAATCAAAAGACGCAGGTAGATAAGCTGTTAAAAGGTTGGGTGGATGTAATTGTGTTAGATAAGCGTATTTTTTACTATTACTACAATCAACATAAATCACCCGAAGCTGTGCAAATTTACACTTTATTTCCAAAAGCAGAGCGACCTGCTTATTTTAATAACCTCTCTTTAGCTACTGAGTTTGATATAGGTTTGGCGCTCATCAAGCAAAACGGTACTTATAAAAGAATTGTTGATGAAGGCCAAACCCATTCATCAATCAAATAACGCCACTGTTTGACGTGTAAGCGCTATTAGCTCACCGGATTGTGACCATATACAGCCATCTTCTAAACCATAGCCATCTTTTGAATGATGAGTGATTGCTTCAAAGCCAAGCCATTCGCCAGGTGATAAGTTTGGCTCTTGTACAAACTCTAAATACCATGACATGCTACTAGCTGGAGCGGGTTGTTTAAACATTTGTAATAACGTAGGTGGCCATGCATCTGTTAATGCAATTACATGCGCTTCAGTTATTTGTTCGGGCGTATGTTTAAAGCGCATCCATCCCCCTAAGTGAGACGTTTCTGCGCTGCTAAATGGCATGGCACCTTGTTGAGGGCATAAATCAACATGTTGAAAAAATTCAGGCATCTGGCCTTTAATAAAAGGTAGAGTATGGCGCTCGTCTACCGGTTTTAACCCTAAAGACTTTGAAACAGGCACATTTACACCCGACTCTCTACTTTTAGCAAAACACGCTTGTACAATTACACACACTTGTTCATTTTGAATGGCTTTGGCGAGTACCTGTGTGCTGCTTTTACCTTGTCGTAATATTTCTACCGATAACGAAAAAGGAGTATCAGCTAGTAATGGCCCTACAAAATTTGTACTGAGTGAGAGTAGGCGACGATCACTGGATACTTTTCCTCTGATAGCTTGATACAACAGTGCGGCTGAGAGCCCACCAAAAGCAGTTCTGCCTTGGCACCAGTTTTCTGGAAATTGCATTGTGCTAGTTAATTGTTCGGTATTATCTGAACTTCCAATTTTTGCAGCTTGGAGAAGTAATTGTTCAAAATGCATGAAGATGTCCTTTTATAGTGCGATTTAATAAATTTATAACACAACCAAACTAGTCAGACCAGTAATTAAAAACATCTCTGGCGGTGCAAAAATCACCATTCCTTACAATTATTAGGGTTATTTTGTAAATAAATCACAAAAAATGGATTTTTTTTCATTTTTACAGTTGAAATAAGTTTGGCGCATCCCTATTTACTATGTCATCGAACGTATTAACGAATATTGAAGTTGGAGAAGTTTCATGGGTAAAATTATCGGAATCGATTTAGGTACTACAAACTCTTGTGTTGCAGTACTTGATGGTGGCAAAGCACGTGTTATTGAAAACGCGGAAGGCGATCGCACAACCCCGTCTATTATTGCTTACACGCAAGACGGCGAAACATTAGTAGGTCAATCTGCTAAGCGTCAAGCGGTTACTAACCCGACAAACACATTATTTGCAATCAAGCGTTTAATTGGTCGTCGTTTTGAAGACGAAGAAGTACAACGCGATATCGGCATCATGCCGTTTAAAATCATCAAAGCTGATAACGGCGATGCATGGGTAGAAGCGGGTGGCGAAAAACGCGCTGCACCACAAATTTCTGCTGAAGTACTGAAAAAAATGAAGAAAACGGCAGAGGACTTCTTAGGTGAAGAAGTAACTGAAGCTGTAATCACAGTACCTGCATACTTTAACGATTCACAACGTCAAGCAACGAAAGATGCTGGCCGTATTGCGGGTCTTGAAGTTAAACGTATTATCAATGAGCCAACTGCTGCGGCACTTGCTTACGGTATGGATAAAAACCGTGGCGAAAACATCGTTGCAGTATATGACTTAGGTGGCGGTACTTTCGATTTATCAATCATTGAAATTGATGAAGTTGAAGGCGAGCACACTTTTGAAGTACTTGCTACAAACGGTGATACTCACTTAGGTGGTGAAGATTTCGATAACCGTGTAATCAACTACTTAGTAGCTGAATTCAAGAAAGATCAAGGTTTAGACTTAAAAACTGATCCTCTTGCAATGCAACGTGTTAAAGAAGCTGCTGAAAAAGCAAAAATTGAACTGTCATCTGCACAATCAACTGAAGTAAATCTTCCGTATGTAACTGCTGATGCATCTGGTCCTAAGCACATGAACGTGAAACTAACACGTGCTAAGCTTGAATCACTAGTTGAAGATTTAGTAACTAAATCTCTAGAGCCACTTAAACGTGCACTTGCTGATGCTGATTTATCAGTAAGCGACATCAACGATATTATTCTTGTTGGTGGCCAAACACGTATGCCTTTAGTACAAAAAACAGTTGCTGATTTCTTCGGTAAAGAACCACGTAAAGACGTAAACCCTGATGAAGCAGTTGCAGTAGGCGCAGCGATTCAAGGTGGTGTACTTGCTGGTGACGTCAAAGATGTACTATTACTAGACGTTTCTCCATT
Organism: Pseudoalteromonas sp. SG43-1; assembly: GCF_014164415.1. Taxonomy (NCBI): domain Bacteria; kingdom Pseudomonadati; phylum Pseudomonadota; class Gammaproteobacteria; order Alteromonadales; family Pseudoalteromonadaceae; genus Pseudoalteromonas; species Pseudoalteromonas sp. SG43-1. The sequence goes on from NZ_JACJFD010000021.1 coordinate 56,148, forward strand.
ATCTCTTGGTATTGAGACAATGGGCTCAGTAATGACAGCATTAATTGAGAAAAACACGACGATTCCTACTAAGAAATCGCAAACATTCTCAACAGCTGAAGATAACCAATCTGCTGTAACAATTCACGTGTTACAAGGTGAGCGTAAACGTTCAAGCGACAATAAATCTCTAGGTCAATTTAACCTAGAAGGTATTCGCCCAGCACAACGTGGTACACCGCAAATCGAAGTAACATTCGATGTTGATGCCGATGGTATCTTACATGTATCTGCAAAAGATAAAGATACAGGTAAAGAGCAAAAAATCACAATTCAAGCATCTTCAGGCCTAAGCGATGAAGAAGTTGAAAAAATGGTTCGTGATGCAGAAGCACATGCTGAAGACGATAAAAAGTTTGAAGAACTTGTAGCTGCTCGTAACCAAGCTGATGCTCTAGTACACGGTACTCGTAAGCAAATTGAAGAAGCTGGCGATGCATTACCAAGCGAAGACAAAGAAGCGATTGAAGCGGCTGTTGTAGATTTAGAAGCTGCTATTAAGAGCGACAACAAAGAAGAGATTGAAGCTAAAACTCAAGCTCTTGCTGAAAAGTCTCAAAAACTAATGGAAATTGCACAAGCGAAAGCACAGCAAGGTTCAGCAGATGCAGGCGAGCAACAGCAATCAGCTAAGCAAGACGACGACGTTGTTGATGCAGAGTTCGAAGAAGTGAAAGACGACAAGTAATTGTTGCTAACGCTTCTCGCTAGCCAAAAACACTTAACTCAATCGAGTGTTTAGGTTAGGATGAACAATTGAGGCGCGCGAGCAATAGCTTGTCGCGCCTTTTGCATGTATTTAAGGTTTGAAAATTCAATGATAAATCGATGCGATTTATCGGTTTATCCAGCAGCTCACGCTGCAAACAGAAAAGAGTAGTGTGATAGATATGTCAAAACGCGATTATTACGAAGCCCTCGGCGTAAGCAAAGATGCGAGTGAGCGAGACATAAAAAAAGCGTATAAACGCTTAGCGATGAAATATCATCCAGATCGTACCGCAGGCGATAAAGAGCTTGAAACTAAATTTAAAGAAGTTAAAGAAGCTTACGAGATTTTAACCGATCCTCAAAAACGCCAAATGTATGACCAACATGGTCACGCGGCATTTGAGCAAGGCGGTGGCGGTGGTCATGGCGGCTTTGGTGGCGGTCATGGCGATTTTGGTGATGTATTTGGTGACGTATTTGGCGATATTTTTGGTGGCGGCGGTGGTCGACGTCAATCTCGTCAACAACGTGGTTCTGACTTACGTTACAATATGGACTTGAGCTTAGAAGAAGCGGTTCGTGGTAAAGAAGTTGAAATCAAAGTACCAACATGGGTGGGTTGTGAGCCATGTGATGGCAGTGGTGCTAAAGCAGGTTCTAAGCCTAAAACATGTACTACGTGTCATGGTGCTGGCCAAGTACAAATGCGCCAAGGTTTCTTTGCTGTTCAGCAAACGTGTCCAACGTGTCAGGGACAAGGTCAGATTATTTCAGACCCTTGTAACAAATGTCATGGTCAAGGCCGCGTAGAAAAAACTAAAACGCTTTCAGTTAAAATTCCAGCTGGCGTTGATACTGGAGACCGTATCCGCTTAACTGGTGAAGGTGAAGCCGGAATGCACGGCGCGCCATCTGGCGACTTGTACGTGCAAGTATCTGTTCGCGAACATGAAATATTTGTGCGTGAAGCAAATAATTTATACTGTGAAGTACCAATTAGCTTTACAACAGCAGGTCTTGGTGGCGAAATTCAGGTGCCAACACTTGATGGTCGTGCAAAACTTAAAATACCTTCTGAAACGCAAACGGGCAAAATGTTCCGTATGCGTGGCAAAGGCGTTAAGTCTGTTCGAAGTGGTGCCCAAGGCGATCTAATTTGTAAGGTAGTAATCGAAACGCCAGTTAATTTAAACGAGCGTCAACGTGAACTACTGCAAGAGTTAGATGAAAGTATGGGTACAGATAGCTCGAAAAATCGTCCTAAAGAGCAAGGCTTTTTTGACGGTGTTAAAAAGTTTTTTGATGATTTGACCAAGTAAATTTAAATTATTATTAATAATGAAACGGCGCTTTTTAGCGTCGTTTTTTTTGCTTTAAATTTTATTTTTGTTACTGTTAAAAAAAAAACACGATTCAATAGTATGACCCCAGCAATCGAATTACTTAAAAAACAAAAAATCCCCTTTGAAGTACTCAGTTACGATCACGATGCAGGTAATAGTCAATATGGGCTTGAAGCTGTTGAAAAGTTAAATTTAGATAGCGCCCAAGTATATAAAACTCTCGTTCTTGAAACGCATGAAAGGCAGCTAATTGTTGCTGTTACTCCTGTGTCGCAACAAGTTAACTTAAAACAGTTGGCAAAATTATGTGGTGCCAAAAAAGTAGCAATGGCTGCCCCGCAAAAAGTTCAAGCTAGCACTGGTTATATTTTAGGTGGAGTAAGTCCACTTGGGCAAAAAAAACGCTTAGCTACGTTTATTCATAGTAGTGCTTCACTTTTTGATACTATTTATGTGAGCGCTGGAAAGCGAGGTTTAGAAATCGCACTCTCCCCAACTAATTTAGCGGCGTTAACTAGCGCTAAATTTGGCGATTTATAGCCTTTATTTTTAAAATTACTCTCCATAAAGGCAATTAACTCAAGTTAAGCAATTTGCTCAATACCTTATTTGTAACTACATTGAGAGTATCTTTATACCGTTAATATTTAATACCAAACGGTATTACACATTTTGTATACGGCTGTTTGTATGAACCTTTTAGATGTAGATTATTTTGCAATACTGGTGGCTGCACTGTCTTCTTTTATGCTTGGCGGCATATGGTACTCAAAAGCACTCTTTAAAAACGCTTGGCTAGAAAGTATTGGCTTAACTGACCTTGATTTACAATCAGCCAATCCTAAGTTGATATTTGGCGGCAGCTTCTTTTTAGTATTTATAGCGGCTTTAATGTTGTCTCTATTTTTAGGTAAAGACGCAAGCTTAGTTGAGTGTATAGGAACAGGCTTTGTAATCGGCTTTTTTTGGATCAGTAGTTCACTAGGATTAAGTTATATATTTGAGCAACGCCCTTTAAAGCTATTTTTAATTAATGGGAGTTACTGTATTTTACAGTTTTCGTTAATGGGGCTTATTTTAGGTATTTGGCCGTAAGGGTTGAGTAGCCGTTAATGCCCGGTTTGATTCTTACCTGAGAGTAGAGTAGGTTTATATAATCGTATTTACATGATTTGGTAGCGGTATTAATGAAAATATTAGTAGTTGATGATATGCCACTCATGCGTCATGTTTTAATTAATATGCTAAGAAAGTTGGAGTATTGCAATATCGTTGAAGCTACAGATGGATTACAAGCTTTGGCTTTATTACGTGACCAACATTTCGATTTGGTTATTACAGATCTTCATATGCCAAAAATGGATGGTGTTGATTTACTCACAAACATTCGAAAAGACAGAGCCCTTGCTGATATTCCTGTGTTGATGGTTACCTGTGAGGATAGTACAGATAAAGTTAAGCAAGTTATTGCGGCTAAAGTATCGGGGTTTATAATCAAACCTTTTAATATGAATGTATTATCATCTCAATTAAACCGCTTCTTTTTCAAAGATTAGGTTATATTTTTCATCATCATTAAATTATTATGAGCTCACTTTAATAACCATACCGCGTAAAAATTCTAAAACCCAGTGGTCACCTTTACCCACCTAATACCAATGAGCAATAATACTTAATCATTTTGCGAGGCTAAATGTATCGCTCCCTGTGTTAAAAAATTCTCATTTAGAACAGTTAAATAGCGAATTTTCGCCTAGCTATCAACACGTTTTTCTACCCTCAAAATAGATCACTTAATTAAACGAATTGGTATAAACTGGTATAATAAAGAATAATTTTTTATACAGTACAGCAGGACTTAATGGCAAAACCTAATAAAAAAGGCCCCACTAAAACGGTCGATATTTTTTGCTCTGCTTGTAAAGCTTCCTTATTTAAATATCGAAAAGGAGGCAAAGGAGCATTAGTTAAGTGTTTTAAAGAGCGTATTAGTCAAGACTTTACACAAGAGCCCTGTATTTGCCCTAACTGTAGTCGGCCTTTTGCCCGAGAAGCGATTATTCGTGGTGCGCCTGCCTATAAAATAATTGGTGGCAAAGTAACTTTTAAATAATTCAGATACAGTAAAATTTATTCATACGGACATATGGCCTTGTTAGAATTTACCATATTGATAGAATCGCTCGGTTTGCTGTTTCAATGAATGAAAAAATACCCTCCCCATGGATCGGGCCAGTTTATTGGGTTATTTAAAAATGGATAAAGGATAGTTTCGTGATAGCACTCTTATTTGACATCATAGGTATGACAGGTACTTTTTTAGTAGTTGGTTCATTTTTCTTACTGCAGCTAGGAAAGACGTCTCCATCTAGCCTAACGTATAATATGATGAATTTAACAGGGGCGATTTTGTTGTTAATTAGCCTTTGCTATAACTTTAATTTAGCGAGCTTTGTGATAGAAATATTTTGGATAGCTGCTTCATTAATTGGTTTATACAAATACCTAAAAAACAGATCAGCTTTAGCTACAAATTAATAACGTATTAATTTTGTTCTAAACCTTAAACACTGCAAGCACAACTGTTTGCGGTGTTTTTTGTTTTTAGGACTAAATTTAATTAACAAGTATAATTAAATTCATTTGTTAACAAAAAGTTTATATCCCTGCCTCATATAAGTCGTTACACTAGCGACCTTAAATTTTTAGGCTATTTCTCGGGTAGGCCATGTTTACGTTTTCTAAAAAAATAATTACAGTATGTATATTATTAGTATTAATTTTGGTTGTTACATTTTGGGTAGGCCGCGCTCACGATATTGAAAAAGCAACAGCTCAAGCGCAGCGTCAGGTTACTCAATTAAATAATTACATTGATACTGAACTCGCTCGTTTTTCGGCTATTCCCCAGCTACTTACTTATAATCAGTTAATGATTGAATTTGCAAACGGCGACCAAGCCCATTACAACGCTATAAATAACTACTTAGCTGATATACAACAAGCCAGTGGTGCATCAGATATATTTGTACTTAATGCCCAAGGCGCAGTAACGGCAAGTAGTAACTGGCAAGCCGATTACACATTTTTAGGCAGTAACTTTGCCTTTAGACCTTACTTTAAACGTGCATTTGCAGGTGAAAAAGTGGCCTACTTTGCACTAGGTATGCGTTCAAAAGAGCGTGGTATTTATTTTTCGCAGGCTGTTTATCACGACAACAAAGCGGTTGGTGTTGTTGTATTAAAAGTGAATGTAAGCAAATTTGAAAACGACAGAGAGCTTTTAAATACATCTAAAGGTAGCCATTTTTATTTAGAGCTTAGTGATAATGTAATTGCGATGTCTGATATGCAAACATGGCGTTTAAATAGCTTCAGTGAGTTTGATATAACAAAGCGACGTAATATAAAGTTACGCCGTGCTTATTTAGATCATCAACCTGTATATATTAAGCAATTTCAATATAAGAGCCAGGGTATTTCGCATTTCAAAATTAATAAAAACCTTTATGTGAGTGCGACAAAACCATTGCGTTACTTTAGTGCACATATGAACGTACTTGTTGATATTACAAAAGTAAATTCAGCTCAATTAATACGCTTGTTTTGGGCATTTAGTATTTATGCTTTAGTTATGATTGTTGGTTATAGTTTACTTGCTCGTTTTGCGGGTTATAAAAAGCTCGTTTACTCTAGGCATAGTCTTGAGCAAAAAGTGATTGAGCGCACACAAGAGCTTGAGAAAACGCAAGTTGCATTAGTTCAATCAGCAAAACTTGCAACAATTGGGCAGTTAAGCGCAGGTATTAATCACGAAATAAACCAGCCCCTTAGCGCTATGAATACTTACCTAGCAAGCGCCAAACGTTTACTCGCTAAGCAAAATTACACCGCACTTGGCGAAAGCATAACTGTGATTGAGGGGCTTGTAGGTCGCGTACACAAAATAGTAGGGCAGCTAAAACATTTTAGCAAACCATCACAAACTCAATTAAGGCCTTATCCGTTAGCTGGTTTATTAAATAACGCCTTGATGATTGCCAGCTCACAACTAAAACAAGATAACGTACACGTAGAGCAGCCTAATTTAGATAGTGGGTTAATAGTGTGGGTTGATTCACTTAAATTTGAGCAAGTGTTGGTTAACTTAATAACTAACGCGAGCCAAGCTATGAATGGCGCAATAATACGTAAATTAAGTTTTAATGTTGAGTGCTTTGATAACCGAGTAAAACTCTCAATTTTAGATACAGGGCCTGGAATAGAGCAACATGCTTTTGGTAATATTTTCGAACCTTTTTATAGTACTAAAGAAAGTAACGGCTTAGGCCTTGGACTATCTATTTCAAAACAAATCATTGACTCGTTTAATGGCTCTTTAAGTGCGCACAATCGACTGCAAGGCGGGGCTGAGTTTATAATCAGTCTATCAAGCACGCAGGATAAAACAGATGATTGAAAACTCACCGTGTAAGCACATCATTGTAGTTGATGATGAAGCGATGATCAGAGATTCATTAAAGCAATTACTTACTCTCGAAGGCTATACAGTTGAGTGCTTTAATGATGCAAGTACGGCTCTAACAAAGCTTAATCGACGTTTTATGGGCGTTGTACTGAGTGACATAAATATGCCTGCAATGGATGGGCTTACTTTGCTTGAGCAAGTCACGGCATTTGATAGTGAACTGCCGGTTATATTTTTAACAGGGTACGCCGATGTAACTATTGCTGTTAAAGCTATGCAATTAGGCGCGTATGACTTATTTGAAAAACCAGTAAACGAAACATTGCTTGATTGCATAGCAAGAGCATGCGACAAGCGTAGCTTAGTGATTCAAAATCGTGCACTAAAACTTGCTGTACAAAAAACCTCAGCGCCGGGTGTACGAATACTGGGTGATACTCCTAAAATGCAAGATATGATGCATTTACTCAATACGGTTATTGATACCCCAGCTGATGTAATGATTGAAGGTGAAACTGGCACGGGTAAAGAGCTTGTAGCGCGTTACTTACACGATCAAAGTATTCGCTCAGCAAGTAACTTTGTGGCTATAAATTGCGGCGCGGTGCCTGAGCAGTTGATAGAAAGTGAGTTATTTGGTGCTGCAAGCGGTGCCTATACCGGAGCAACTCACACTCGTAAGGGAAAGTTTGAATTCGCACAAGGTGGTACTGTTTTTTTAGATGAAATAGAAAGTACCCCAATGTCGTTGCAGGTTAAATTATTACGCGTATTAGAGGAGCGAAAAGTAACTCCAGTAGGTGATAATAAAGCAATTGAATTAGATATAAGAATTGTTGCAGCCACTAAAGTAGATTTGCTTTTATTAGTTGAAAAAGGTGAATTTAGAGCAGATTTATATTATCGACTAAGTTTGGTAAAAGTAGATATACCACCACTTAGAGCTCGCAAAGCAGATATAGTATTACTGTTTAAGCATTTTAGCTCTATTGCAGCAACACGCTATCACAAGCCGCCAGCACCTCTTAATAGCGAAATACAACAGCGACTCTTAGCGTACGACTGGCCTGGTAATGTAAGGGAGCTTAGAAACCAAGCTGAGCGCGCGGTTTTATTAGGAGTAGAACTTGCTTTTAGTGTTAGTAAAACGCAGGCTAAAGGTGAGCTTTCTCCCGATTTAAGCTTATCTGAAAAAGTTGCTTTTTATGAGCAGTCGTTAATAGAAGAAGCCCTAGAGCGTAACCATGGCAGTATTAAAAATACGATGGATACACTGCAAATCGCTCGTAAAACCCTTTACGATAAAATGAGTAAATACAATTTAAACCGTGATATGTTTATTGACTAAATTGTGTGGTTTATGTGACAACTTCGTTTTTATGGTGTGTGGGAAACCGCACATTTATTCTCTTTTTTATACGCAATACTCATTAACCATCTGAAATATAAAAGTATTTTACCATTGGCAGTAAAGTTGCCTTATTAGGTCTGACAACAAGTAGATTCTAATAATTAGGACACATAATGATAAAGTTTACACACTCTACTATTTTACTCACCTCAATAAGTAGCTTTGCTTTTTACTCGTACACGGCTTGCGCTACTGAATATGATGTTTATGGTAAAGCCGAAGTGCAAATTGCTAGTACAGATACGGGTATTATGCGTTACGCAGAAAAAGGCACGCAGATTGAAGCGCCATTTTCGCGTATAGGCATTCAAGGGCAACACAAATTAAATGAATATTTAAACGTTGTTTTTAAATACGAAGTGCAAGTAAAAGGCTTTGAGCAAGATGACACCGAAGAGCCATTTAGTGCAAGGAATACTTATCTTGGTTTAAAAGGTCAATTTGGTGAGCTTGTAGTGGGAAGAAATGATACTCGCTTTAAATACTCTGAGGGCAAAGTTGATAACTTTAATGAAACCCAAGGTGACATAGCTCAAGTTATTGCAGGACAAGATAGACTTGGTGATACGCTAACATACACTTCTAAGTATTGGCATAATACGCAATTTTCGTTTACTTACGCTCCAAAAGATGACAACAAAGATAACGAAGCTGGATTTGCAGCAACCTTTATTTATGGTGATCGTAGCTTAAAAAACACCTCATATTACTTATCATTAAGCCATGTTGATTCTCTTAATAATATTAATGCGAGCCGAATAGCAGCAGCCTATAAATTTGAACAATTACAGCTTGGTGCGCTATATCAGCATTCTGAATCAACAGATGGTATAAAATCAGGTAACGGTTATGTGTTAAGTGCAAGCTATACGCTTGATAAATGGGTACCTAAATTACAGTTTGCTAAAGATGATTCTTTACTTCGTCAAACTTCTGAGGCAACGCAATGGACTACGGGCCTTGACTATGTATTTGATAAGCAAACAACTGCTTACCTTTTATACACCGACCTTAATTTAGAAGAACAAGACGACAGCAGTGTTGCGCTTGGTCTTAAATACAAATTTTAGAGGCCTGCCATGACAGATAATATACTCACGCAAAAACCAGATAAGAAAAGACATTTCCAATGGCTTTTTTTGATACTAGGCCCTGTAGTAATGCTATTAACATGTTTACTCGATCCACCAACGGGTATGTCTGTAGCGGCATTTAAAACCGCAGGTTTAGCATTTTGGATGGCGTCGTGGTGGGTGAGCGAAGTAGTACCAATTCCAGCAACTGCTTTGCTCCCTCTGGTAATATCACCACTTGCTGATATAGCAGCAATTAAAAGCGTAGCTGCCCCGTATGCGCACCCGCTAATATTTTTATTTTTAGGTGGTTTTTTAATTTCTATTGCTATGGAGCGTTGGGGGTTACATAAACGTATTGCGCTAAGCACCATGTTATATGCGGGTAAAAAGCCAAGCTTGCAAATTTTAGCAATGATGCTGGTAACCGCATTTTTGTCGATGTGGATGTCTAATACCGCAACAGCTGTAATGATGCTGCCTATTGCGCTTTCAATTACTAATTTAGTTAAGCAATCAGACCCGAGTAATGAAGGTTTTGGTAAGGCTTTACTGTTATCAATCGCTTATGGTGCAAGTATTGGTGGTATTGCTACCTTAATCGGTACTCCGCCTAATGCTTTAATGGCTGCTTACTTGTCAGATAGTTACCAAATAGAAATTGGCTTTGCGCAATGGATGATTGTAGGCGTACCACTGTCTTTAGGCATGCTAATTATTAGCTGGGTTTGGCTTACTAAATTTGCGTATAAAGTAGATGCTAATGTTAAAAACGATCAAAAAATTGATACAAAAGCGGTGTTTTCAACGCAGTTAAAAAGCCTAGGTATAATGCAGCGCGCCGAAAAAGGCGTGTTATTTGTGTTTGTTTTAGCAGCACTGTGTTGGATATTTAGACCTTTATTAGGTGACATAACAGGTCTTAATATTTCAGATACTACTATTGCAATTGCAGCGGCATTGCTGTTGTTTGTAATGCCAGCGAATAAAGGCAAAGATGAGCGTATCCTTGATTGGGAAAGCGCAGCTAAAGTGCCGTGGGGCGTTTTATTATTATTTGGTGGCGGGCTTACACTTGCATCTCAAATTAAGTCATCAGGGCTTGCTGAATTTATTGCTCATCTAATTGAAGGCGCTAGCACTATTCCACTTGTTATGAGTGTACTTGTTGTTGTGGCATTAATTACGTTTTTAACTGAGATCACAAGCAATACAGCAACTGCAGCGGGCTTTCTTCCTTTGTTAGGGCCCGTTGCAGAGTCTATAACAGGTTCACCATTGGTTTGGGTTATTCCAGCAGCTATAGCGTGTAGTTGTGCGTTTATGATGCCGGTAGCGACACCACCAAATGCTATTGTGTTTGGCTCAGGGCAAATTCAAATGCGCGACATGATAAGAGCGGGTTTTGTGCTAAACATTGTGGCTATTGTATTAATTACGCTGGTTACAATGACGATTGCAGCCCAAGTATTTGGCTTTTAAAGCTGAACTAAATTAGTTCCAACCAACCTATGCCAGAGTAGCTTTGTTTATATTTACAGTTTTAAACAAAGCTACTCTTTATGCTTATTTATATTGCTTAAGAAGCTCTTTTTTAGATAATTAGTGTTATTGCTCGAAAAACAGAACAAGGTTATAGTCGTTAATAACTTTAAAAATTGAGTAACCTATTTTGAGCACTGAGACATCACAGGCAATGCCTTTAATTCCCCAGTTTGATGAATTGCAAAAAAGCTTTCTCGAAACGCCTTACTTGCCAATTGATAAACGTCTCGTTTTATTGAAAAAACTCCGTGTACGTATTGTTGAACTTGAGCAAGAGCTAGTAGATGCTGCTTCAAAAGACTTTGGTTACAGAACCGCTTTCGATACATTACTAGGCGATATATTACCTACAGTGCAAACACTCGCGCACATTATTAAAAAATTGCCAAAATGGGCAAAGCCAAGTAATCGCTCTGTGGGTTTAAGCTTGTGGCCTTCAAAAGTAAGTGTTAATTATCAGCCCAAAGGTGTGGTTGGTATTATTGCACCGTGGAATTACCCCATTCAGTTAGCGTTAGTACCTGTGCTTACCGCTATAGCTGCCGGTAATAGAGTGATGCTTAAATTAAGCGAATTCACACCTCATACAAACGCCGTTATCGAAAAAATCTTTAAAGATGATCTGCAAGCTCATTGTAAAATAATACTAGGGGCGAGTGATGTTGCAGCACAGTTTTCATCACTGCCATTTGCTCATTTACTATTTACGGGTTCAACGAACGTAGGTAAATTAGTAATGGCGTCAGCGAGTCGTAACTTAACGCCGGTAACGCTTGAACTCGGTGGTAAATCGCCAGTTATTATTACGCAAAATGCCGATATTAAAAAAGCGGCACAAGCCTTACTGTTTGGCAAAATGGCCAACGCAGGGCAAATATGCGTTGCACCCGACTACGTATTTGTACCCAAAGAGCTTGAGCATCAGCTTATTCAGCAATTATGCGAGTTGTATAAAAAGCATTTTAAAGACGGTGTTGAAGGTAAAAACTTAACCTCTATTATTAGCGATGCACACTATAAACGTTTAGCAACCTACTTAGAGCAAGCCCAAGAACTGGGTGCAAACATTATTAAGCCACTTGAGCAAAACCAGCAAGACGAAGAAAAGCATCGTATGGGGCTGCATTTAGTGACTCAAGTAACTGACGAAATGCAGCTTATGCAAGATGAGTTATTTGGTCCAATACTACCAATAATGAGTTATGAAAAGCTCGACAGCGCAATTGACTATATTAAAGCTCATCACCACCCATTAGCGCTTTATATTTTAGGCCAAGATAAGCACGCTCAAGAATACATTATGAAGCAAACAATCAGTGGCACTGTGGCAATAAACGACACCTTAGTGCAAGTAACTGCTGATGATGCTCCTTTTGGTGGTGTAGGCCATTCAGGAATGGGGCATTATCATGGTATAGAAGGTTTTTTAACGTTTAGCCATGCTAAAAATACGTTAGTATCGGGCTCGTTTAATCCTCGCATTGTTATGCTACTAAAACAAAGCAAACTTATTATTAAGCTTCTAAAGTGGCTTTACATAAAATAATAGGGTGCTGATTTGGTAAAGTTGAATAGGTGTTAACTTGCTAATCAAGATATATTAAAAAGGCTGAATTACATTATGTAATTCAGCCTTTTTTAGATTAGTTTAAAGCTACGGTCTTAAACTCTAAAATAAGACTTTAAAATAAGCGACCTTCGCCAGCATAGGTACCCACTTGTATTTTTGCATAAATGGCATCGGCTTTTTCTTTAGCTGCTTCAATTTCTTTAGGCAGCATTTTACGCTCATCAAGTTTACGGCTATGACTCGCTTGCATATTACCGTTGTACTCAGCGATAGTATTCCAAATATATGACTTTTCAAGATCTTTTGGCATACCTAGTCCTTCAAAATACATGAGGGCTAAATTAAATTGCGCTAAAGAGTAATTGTTTGCAGCTGCTTTTTCGTACCAGTTACGTGCCGCTTCATAGTCTCGTGTAACACCCACGCCATTAGCGTACATTACGCCCAAATTAAATTGAGCTGCAGGTAAATTCTTCTTAGCTGCTTTTTCAAATAAGGTAACTGCCATTTGATGATCAAGTTTTACGCCTTTACCTTCATCGTATAAAACAGCTAGAGCAAACATCGAATCAGCATGGTTCTTTTTAACGCCTTGTTGATAAAGCGCAGCTGCTTTGCGGTAATCGCGTGTTACACCGTATCCACCTTCGTATAATTTGGCTAGTTCGTAAATTCCTGGCGCAAAACCTTTATCTGCTAGGTATTGGAATTCTTTTAGGGCGACTGCAAATTCACCTTCGTTAGCTGCTCTTATGCCATCTTCTAATGTTGCATGAGCGAAAGGGCTGGCAAGTAAAACGCCAGCAAGAATGAGTGCTTTTAAATTAAACTGTGACATATTAATGCCTCCAATTATTAATAGTTTCGATAGATTTTAGGGCCAGTACATTTTTTAGATTAAACATCCACTGCTATTTAGGCTCGCCCTTGAGGCGGTTTGCTCTTTGTTGCTCGGTTTTTTAATGAGCTTACTAAGTTACAAACTTCGCGCGGCGATTAAATAGCGCCTAGATAGAACAGATTTAATCCTAAAAGGTCAACAGGCCATAGTTAAATGCTAATTTATTAAATTTTTGCACTATTTGCACATTATAAACGTTTAATACCCAATACATTTATGTAAAGACTAAATCGGTTACTATAAATAGATGCAAAAAAGGGTGTCTACTGTTATGTTTTACGCCAGCTTTAGTGTAAACGCAAGGCGGTACCTTATAAGATCGTGCGTATAAAATGTAAATAACACCGCGGTGGACTTTCAAGGTAAGTAAATGAGTTTAAGAAGTGTAAGATACAGATTTTATAGAAAATTTAAAGATATAAAAAAAGCCCGTTAGGGCTTTTTTGAGTCATATTAACCGTCACTAATATGAGCAATGTAGCAAGTAAATGTGATATTTGGTGTTATTACTTGGGTCGAGTAAGTAATACCACGAAGCGGCACGTTCTTCTTTTAATGTGTCAGCATCCTTGCTGAATATCCTTCCATAGGCACTGAGGTCGGTACACTTTGTTTCTGATAATGATTATTAGTTAGATTACCGCGCAAGTCAATACTTAAATGATAATTATTATCAAATAAGATTTTCATGATTATAAAATTTAAAATAAGGAAAGTGATGCTTAATAATCTTAAAGCTAAAAAAGTGATAAATGCATGCTTTGCTATCAGCATGGTATTTTTGTGTAGTTGTTCAGCCTCATTTACTTATAACAACTTGAGCTGGCTTTCGTCATTTTGGGTAGATGATTATATTGATTTAAATAAAACACAAAATAAGCAGCTCAAACAGATTATTAACACGACCCAAGCCTGGCACAGAAGTACGCAGCTGCCAGCCTACAAACAAGACATTCAAAATATTAAGGCACTTTTTAACACCACACTAAGCAACGATCAGTTAAAAGAGCAGGTGGTTTTTGCTAAAAAGCATTGGCAAAACCTACTTGAATACGCGCACATGCCTTTAGCTGAGCTTGGGGCAACCTTATCAAGTGAGCAAAGAGAAGAGCTTTTAAACAATATTCAGATAAAAATTAACGACGAACGTGAAGAGTTAAACGAACAAAGCCCGCTTGAGCGAAAAGATGAGCGTTTGGAAGAGCAATTTGAATACTACGAGCAGTGGATAGGAAAGCTTAATAAACAACAAAAAGCGCTGATTAAATCAACTAATGAGCAACATCAAGACTCAGAAGCGTTGTGGTTAGAGTACAAGCAAACCCGTTTGAATGCGGCCAAACAGGTATTTACAAATGCTGAAATTACAAAAAAAGAATTTATAAATCAGTTGAGTACAGTTATTAAAGAGCGCGAACTATATATGAGCGACGCACTATTGAAAACCAATGAAGCAAACTTAGATTTATATATAAATTTACTCTACGAATTAAACTCAACCTTAAATGATAAACAACGCCAAAGCGTTAATGATCAATTTGATGAGTTAATTGAGACCTTAAACGATATAATAGAAAATTAAATTGTGCGTGAATTATTAAGTTTTAAATTAGCTGTTTAGGCTGATTTGTTTTTAAACGCAAAAATGCTTTTTAAAGGGCAATATATGGTTACAGATTTGAAAAGTATCTTAAACACTTGGTATCCCAACAGGGACAACCAAGAATGGGTTTTAGCTACTTTGTACAAAATTGAAGGCTCTAGTTACAGAAAGCTAGGTGCTATGATGCTTATTTCGAGCCTAGGCGAGCGCTTGGGGATGCTTTCGGGTGGCTGTTTAGAAGCTGACATACAACGCCATGCTAAACAAGTAATGAGTAGTTTAAGCAGTAAAACCATTAGTTATGATGCCACCGATGAAGACGATTTAACATTTCAACTTGGCATTGGTTGTGGGGGCATAGTACATATTTTACTGCAGCCCATTCACAAAGCTAATGACTATTTACAGTTAGAGCTTGTATCTAAAGCACTTAATGAGAATAAACCAGGGCGATACCTTCAACAAGTAAGCCCCATTTTGCCAGCCGGTAGTGGTGTATTGACGCAAAATGATGAGTTGCATGGTTTATCAATGAACCGCAAAGCGCAATTGGTAGAATTACAAGGCGCTACGTGCTTGCAAACCTCTATTTATCCACCGCCCCATCTATTAATAGTAGGTGGCGGCGCAGATGCAGTTCCGGTTTATACATTTGCCAAACAACTTGGTTGGAGTGTAACTGTATGGGATACACGCGCGGCTAATGCAAAAAGACAATATTTTAAAAATGCAGATGCTATTTTGCGCATCACACCGAGTGAGTTAAAAGAATATTGCATAACTCATAAAGTCGATGCGACTATTTTAATGGCTCACAGCGTTGAACTTGACGCCAGTACGTTGGCTCAATTTAAAGATGTTCCGTTTAAATATATAGGATTATTGGGTCCTAAGCACAGACGTGAACAAGTTTTAGAGCACGCAAATACGCGTGTTTCACAAATTAAGTCTCCTGTTTTTGGGCCTGTCGGTTTAAATTTAGGGGGCGACTCGCCAGAGAGTATTGCACTATCGCTGATCAGCGAAATACATGCAGTGCTGTGTGATAAAGATGCCCAATCACTTAGCCATTGGGGGCAAGAGCCGTGCTGATTGCAAAAGTAGTGTTGGCAGCAGGTCAATCATCTCGTTTTGATGGTTGTAAGCTAATAGCCGATGTGGGCTTAGGGCAAACAATGATTGAGCGAGCGGTTGAAGTGCTGCAAGCGCTTGATGATTCACCCGTATATGTAGTTACAGGAAAGTGGCACGCAGAGGTAGTAAAAGCACTCAGCGGGCATTCAAATATACATATTATTGAAAACAAACGATGGGATGACGGCTTAGGTGTTTCAATTGCTGTCGCTTCGCAAGCGCTATCTAAACACCATGCTTATAATGGAATTTTATTTATGCTTGCCGATCAGGTTGAGCTTAAAACGCAAGATCTAGCTGCATTAGTTACAGGTTTCACACGTGAATCCTCGCGCTGGTGTGCAAACTATGGCGAGCGTTTAGGTGTACCCGCTATATTCCCAGCGGTTGATTTATCAAAGCTTACAAGCTTAACTTCTGATAAGGGGGCACAGCAATTACTGCGTTCCAGCAGTGAAGTCGTCAATACAATTAATTTAAGTAGTGCGAGTGTAGATATAGATACGCAACTGCAGCTGAGTAATTTTATAGCGAAGCATGAATTAAAAGTACACAAAAAGTAATTGAATTATATCAGTTGTAACTACGATTATGTTTAAAGTATTTAGCTGTGAGTACAATGGGTATTACACAGTAAATGATGTTTTTAGAGTGAGTAGTTACAACAATTTTAACGGTAAAAGCCAACGTATTAACTAATATTGGGGCTATAAAGCTTAATCAAGGGGCGAGCTATGGTGACGTTTACAATTAATGGCAAGGTGGTTGAATCACACGCAAGTGAAGATACACCATTGTTATGGGTTATTCGCGATGAAATTGGATTAAAAGGTACGAAGTTTGGTTGCGGTATTGCAATGTGTGGTGCGTGTACGGTGCATTTAGATGGGCAAGCAACTCGCTCATGTGTTTTACCAATTGGCGCAATTGCAGGAAAAAACATTACTACAATTGAAGGACTTAATAACGAACACCCACTTCAAAAAGCATGGGTTGAAGAGCAAGTACCACAGTGCGGTTATTGTCAGTCTGGGCAAATAATGCAAGCGGCTACATTACTGGCAGCTAACCCAAGTCCTTCAGATGAAGAGATAGTAAGCCATATGAATGGTAACTACTGTCGCTGTATGGCTTATAAACGTATTAAAACTGCTATTCAACGCGCTGCAGATGAGTCACAAAGTGTAGTAAATATATTTGATCCAAATGCACAAGACGCTTAACTGGAGCCGATAATGAAAAAATTATTTCAAAAAAATAGCGAAACCGTTAATTTAAATCGTCGCTCGTTTATGATTGGCACTGCTAGCGCAGGTTTAGTCATGGCGTTTGCCCCTGCGTTATTTTCGGGTTCGCTCAGTGCAAAAGAATCAATTGCGCAACAAGCTTTTTCACCCACCATTTGGTGGACTATGAGCACCGACGGCGCTGTAGAAGTAAGTATTGCAAAAGCTGAAATGGGTCAACATATCGGTACTGCTCTTGCGCGGATTGTGGCTGATGAACTTGAATGTGATTGGGATAAAGTATCAATTACCTACGTAGATACTCATGAAAAATGGGGCTTTATGGTAACGGGTGGTTCGTGGTCTGTATTTCAAAGCTTTAAGCCATTATCCCAAGCCGGCGCTGCGGGTCGAATTGCATTAATAGAAGCTGGAGCTAAATTGCTCGGCGTGCCTGCAGATAAATGTCGTGCTGAAAAGGGCTATATTATTGCAGGCGAAAAATCGGTTAGTTACGCAGACATAGTTAAAAAGGGCGAATTTAATCGTACATTTACTAGTGATGAAGTTGCAAACCTTCCACTAAAACCTGCTAATAAACGTCATTTAACTGGGCTTAAACAAGATTTTAAAGCGCTTGATATACCAGCCAAAACAAATGGTACAGCAGTATATGGGATAGATGTAGAAGTTGAAGGCATGCTGTACGCGCGTCCAGTTATTCCACCAACTCGTTATGGCAGTACAGTAACAAACGTTGATGATAGTGCAGCAAAAGCAATTAAAGGTTACAAAGGCTATGAAATTTTAAATGACCCTAGTAACACAGTTCAAGGCTGGGTTGTTGTATTAGCTGATAGTTACCCAAGTGCCATTAAAGCAGTAGATGCTTTAAAGGTGAGTTATAAAAAGGGTGAGTCAGCAAATATATCTGAAGCTGATATTCAAAAAGAAGGTAAGCGATTATGCGAGCAACGCGACTCGGGTACTTTGTTTGTTGATGAAGGCGATATAAAGAAAACTCAAGCAGACGCTAGTGAGTCGTTAGAATCAATGTATACCACAGCGACAGCGAGTCATTATCAGCTAGAGCCATTAAATGCGGTTGCAGAGTTTAAAGACGGAAATTGGATTATTCATACAGGTAACCAGTGGCAGTCACTTACGTTACCAGCGCTTGCTAAAGCACTCGATATAGAACAAAACAAAGTAATTATTCGTCCTTATTATTTAGGTGGTGGTTTTGGTCGTCGATTATTTGGTGATTGGACTGTACCTGCGGCTCTAACTGCAAAAGCAGTAGGTAAACCAGTAAAACTGGTATTTACACGAGCAGACGATAGTTTATTCGATCAGTCTCGTTCTGCATCTGCTGCAAAAATGACGGCGTCGTTTGATAAAAATGGTACCTTCACAGGAATGGATCATGCATTTGCTGCTGGTTGGCCTACTAAAGCTATGGCACCAGGGTTTTTATCACCGGGTGTTGATGGCAAAGGTAAATTTGATGCATTTTCGGCATCAGGCGCTGATCATTGGTATAGCATGAGTAGTCATCGTGCACGCGCTATTAATAACGAAGTTGCACAAAGCACCTTTAATCCAGGTTGGTTACGTTCAGTAGGGCCAGGCTGGATTGCATGGAGTCTTGAGTCGTTTATTGATGAAATTGCCCATAAGCAAGGCAAAGATCCTGTTCAATTTAGAATTGAAATGTTAGATGGTAAAGGCAAGCAAGCAGGTAAAGCACCTGAGAGCGTTGGCGGAGCACTGCGCTTACGTAATGTGCTTAAAACGGTGTCTGACAAAGTAGCTTCTGTAAAATTGGCGAAAGACGAAGGTATTGGTTTTTCTGTAAGCTCAGGGCAAGAACGTACCATGCCAGCATGGCTTGCAACCGCAGCGCATGTTCACGTTAACCGTGATAGTGGTAAAATAACGCTTAAAAAGCTTTATGTTGTTGTAGATGCGGGCTTAATAGTTCACCCAGATGGCGCACTAGCGCAAATTGAAGGGTCGTTACTATGGGGCAGCAGCCTTGCATTGCATGAATCAAATACGTATAAAGATGGGCAAGTATCTGCGACTAACTTTAATACTTATTTACCGCTAAGAATGCAAGATGTGCCAGATATGGACATCGAGTTTTTACAAAGCGATGAGTTTCCAGTTGGTTTAGGTGAGCCTGGCGTGATAGGAGTTGCTCCTGCTATTGGTAATGCAGTGTTTAATGCTGTAGGCGTGCGTTTACGTGACCTACCAATGAAGCCAAGCGAACTTAAAAAAGGCTTAAAAGCGTAAAACAAAAATAATTAAAGGGGTATGCTTTATGCAGCCCCTTTTAGTTATTAAATATATTTATGTAATTATTATTTATGTATCAATAGGTAGCGTTGTTTATACCAGTTTGCTTTATTAAACGATTAAGTATTATTGCAAATTGGTATTAGGTTGTTATTACGTGTTGATATTAGTTAAGGTTTATTTATGCTAATCGACCCAACAGGGCGAGAGTTTAGTTACCTACGTTTGTCTATTACGGATGTATGTAATTTTAAGTGTGTTTATTGTTTACCAGATGGTTATCAGGGCGGTCACGACCGTGGCTTTCTCACAATTGATGAAATTAGCAATACGCTTAAAGCGTTTGCACACCATGGTATTGAAAAAGTAAGGATCACTGGCGGAGAGCCAACCCTTAGAAAAGACTTTATAGATGTTGTTCGCGCGGCAAAAGATGTTGCGGGCATAAAAAAAATTGCAATGACTAGCAATGGTTTTTCTCTTCATAAGAATATTCATGACTGGGTAGATGCAGGCTTAAACGCCATTAATGTAAGCATTGATAGTTTAGATTCACGCATGTTTAACACCATCACTGGGCATGACAAATTTACCTCAGTAATGAAAGGTATTGATACTGCGCTTGAAACGGGTATTGATTCGGTAAAAATAAACAGCGTGCTGATGAAGCAATACAACGCAAAAGAGTTTGATACATTTTTAAATTGGGTTAAACACCGCCCCGTTACCATCCGCTTTATAGAATTGATGCAAACAAACGACAACAAAGCCTTTTTTGATGCTAACCATGTTTCTGGGCAAGTTTTAAAAACTCAGCTACTACAAACGGGCTGGCAGCAAGTTGCGCGTAGTGCATCAGCAGGTCCTGCTCAAGAGTTTGCTCATCCTGATTATCAAGGCAGAATTGGTTTAATAATGCCTTACAGCAATGATTTTTGTAGTACCTGTAATCGACTAAGGGTTACAGCAAAAGGGAATCTGCACTTGTGTTTGTTTTCTGAAGAGGGTATTTCGCTAAGAGAATATATGAACGACAGTTCAAACAGTGAATTAATGGCATTGTTATCTCGTTATATTAAAACTAAGAAGCCAACTCATCTTTTGCATCAAGGTAATACGGGCATCACCACTAATTTATCTATGTTAGGTGGTTAATTGTAAGAGCTAATTTGTAAACAAAAACATCAAACGTGTCCCTAAATCACCAATAAAAGGGTGTGTTTACATGGTTTTAGAGCAACAAAGCTTGTTAAATTGTATTTTCACGTTAAACTTACTTTTTATTTTTATTAAGTGATTAGAATGGATATCGCAGCCCTTAATAGCACTAAATCATTAAGAAAGGACGTTCTAAGAGGAATGTGCCTTTGTTTTGGTGTTTTATCGGTTGGATTTGCGGGATTTAATTTAACTGTAAATAACTTTCCATTGCTAGGCTATATCGAAATCTGTTTTTCTATTTATTGTATATTTACTTATATTTCACTTAAACGCCGTCCACTACAGTTTTGGCAATCCTTAATAATGTGTGCACTGGTAACGTTAATTATTATTATAGGTACATCCTTAGCAACGCCTAGTAATGGTGTGTTTGTATGGTCGTTTGCATTACCTATTTTGTACTACCTGTTACTAGGTAAACAATATGGTGTAATTTTCTCTGCAAATTTATTAGTGATCCAAGTGTTTATTTTAGGTAGTCAGTCTACTCTTGCCCCCTTTGAGACTTTTAACTTATCTCTTAATCTACTCTGTGCTTATTTAAGTATTTGGGCGATTTCTCATGTTTTTGAAGGGAGCCGCTCACATTTTTCAAGGCGACTTAAAAATTTAGCGTTACTTGACCCACTAACGGGTGCAGGCAATCGCCTTTCAATGAACCACTACTTTGAAGTTGAACTACAAGATAAGTCACAGTTATATTTGTTTTTACTCGATTTAGACTTTTTTAAGCAGATAAATGATGAGCATGGCCATGGTGTCGGTGACCAAGTACTTATCGAAGTGGCCACTTTACTAAGGGTTGTGCTTGGTAGAGGGTATGTATTTAGAGTAGGCGGTGAAGAGTTTGCTTTATTTAGCTCTTTTGCAAATGAAGAGACTGCACTTAATACCGCTGAACAAATAAGAGCACGTTTTGAAAATACCACATTTGACATTGACGGCCTTGCAATCAATGTTACAACCAGTATTGGTGTCGCAAAATTTAAAAGTACCAATTCATTGGAAAGCTTTGTAAATCAAGCTGATAAACAGTTATACAAAGCAAAGCAATTTGGTCGCAATAAAGTGTATTGTAAGTTTAAAAAAGAAAATGATTACCAGGCAGTCGTTGCGTAAGTCGTGCTACTTAGTACATTTGTTCAAAGTTAGGGATCCCGTTTTCCCAAATCGGTTTATCTTTTCCTAAATGCTCGCGTACAGCATCAAAAAATAATCGGGTTCTTACTGGTAAATCTCGATGCGGATATACGGCATACATCGCGCTAAACTCCATCAGTTTTACATCGGTCAATAAAGGCACTAACTTACCTTGTATTATTTCATCACCAATAATAAATGCAGGTGCGACAAAGTAAGTTGTGCCCGATAACGTTTTCATTAACAATGATTCTGCATCGTTTGCACGAAACACACTTTTTATTTTTTGCTCGCAGCGTTCACCTTTACTATCGTAGTAATCTATAGCTTCTACTCGAATAGAATTACTGGCATAGCTTGCTGCTGGTAATTGCGCTAACTCTTCCATTGTTTTTGGCATACCATAAGTTTCAATAAACTGTGGCGCAGCTAAAATTAATAACCGGTTACGCGCTATTTTACGTGCAATAAGTGACGAGTCTTTAGGCTCACCTACACGAAAAGCCAAATCAAATCCTTCAGAGACAATATCAACTAATCTGTCGTCTAAACGTAGTTCAACTTCTACTTGCGGAAAGCGTTTTTGAAAATCATTAAGCACAGGTTGTAAATAACGACGACCAATAAGTGTTGATGAAGTGATTTTTAAAACGCCGCGCGGCTCTAAATGGTAGTTTTCAGCCATGCGCACGGTTTCGCCGAGCAGCTCTCTAAGCTCAGCTGCTTTTTTGATCATTTCGGCGCCCGCCGCTGTGAGCGAAAATGAACGGGTAGTTCGGTTAAGTAACCTAACGCCTAACTCATCCTCTAAACGGCTAATTTGTTTAGATATAACAGAGCGATCTATGTTGCGTATTTCAGCAGCTTTAGCAAAAGAGCCTTGCTCAACTACTTCAAGTAACATTAAAAGTCGACTTGTTGTATCCATTATTACACCTTAACCAATCTATTGATGCCATTTTGGCATTAATGAATTTAAAAATCTATGGTTTTTACACACGGGTTTAATCCGTATTATGCGAGGCTAATCAACAATGGAGCGTCTTCATGAACAAACATCTAATTGCTGCTGCACTTACTGCGGCCTCTTTAACACTTGCGGGTTGTGCTGATGAGAGCACAGCTCAATCAGCACCTGCACAGCAACTTCAACCAATTGATGTAGCACAGGTGCTTGTTAAGCCGGTACAGAGCTGGCACACATATACAACTCGTTTAGAGTCTCCACAAGAAGTTGCTTTAATGCCGCGTGTATCAGGAATCATCGATAGCATTGAATTTAAAGAAGGCGACGTGGTTAAAGAAGGCGATGTTTTATTTCAATTAGATGCTCGCCCATTTGCAGCGGTTGTTGCAAGCTTAAAAGCGCAAATTAAAAGTGCAGAAGCCGCCTTAGAACAAGCTAAAAGTGAAGACAAACGTGCGGTACGCTTATTAGACCGTAAGGCAATCTCTACAGAGCAAGCACAAGCGCGCACTTCAACACTGCGCCAACGCGAAGCACAGCTTTCTGCACTGCAAGCACAACTTACTTCAGCAGAACTTGATTTAGAGTTTACGTCAGTAGTATCACCAATTGATGGCATTATTTCTCGTGCAAATATTACTAAAGGTAATAACGTACTTGCGGGTCAAAGCGTATTAACGTCAATTGTTTCAAACCAAGCTATGTACGCTTACTTTGATGTTGATGAGCGCACATGGAATAGCTCTTTTAATGATGTTACTGCTGCGAGCCACCAAACTGTTGTAATGCAAAAAGTCGGTCAAAGTGATTTTGCATACAAAGGCTACATTAACTTTATTGATAACCAAATTAATTCATCAACGGGCACATTACGTGTACGTGCGGTATTTAATGAAGACAACAACCAATTACGCGCAGGCTCGTTTGCACGTATCAAGCTTGCAGCCAATTCTATTAGCGACGCTATTATTATCCCAGAACGTGCAATTGGTACTGACTTAAAAAATCGCTTTGTACTAACCGTTGGCGAAAACAACGTACTTGAATACAAACTAATTACTATTGGTGAACGTTACGGTGCATTACGTGCGGTTACTTCAGGCCTTAACGAAGGTGATGTAATTGCTGTAAATGGTCCTGCTCGCGTAGGTCCTGGTATGCCAATCTCTCCGCAAACAGTAACAATTGATACAAGCGGTGTGGCATTTACATTGTCAAACGACAACGCACAACTTGTGGCTAAGCAATAAGGTTTATTGATGAAATTTTCGCATTTCTTTATACAGCGCCCAATATTTGCGGCTATGCTGTCGTTGGTTATTTTAATTGCTGGTGGCATATCACTATTCCAATTACCAGTAAGTGAATACCCAGAAGTAGTTCCTCCAACAGTTGTTGTTACCGCCAACTACCCAGGTGCTAACCCTACCGTTATTGCGCAAACAGTGGCAACACCGCTGGAGCAAGAAATTAACGGTACTGAAAACATGTTGTATATGTTTTCGCAAGGTACTAGCGATGGCCGTATGACTCTAACGGTAACATTTGCGTTAGGTACCGATTTAGACCGTGCTCAAGTACAAGTACAAAACCGTGTAAACAGTGCACTTCCGCGTTTGCCAGAAGAAGTACAACGTTTAGGTGTTGTGGCTGAAAAGTCATCACCCGATTTAACCATGGTAGTACATTTATACTCACCTGAAAAAACGCACGACACAGCTTACTTATCTAACTATGCTGATCTAAACATTAAAGATGAAATTGCGCGCTTACCAGGCGTAGGTGATATTCGCATGTTTGGTGCTGGCAAATACTCAATGCGAGTATGGCTAAACCCAGATGCACTTGCTGCACGCGAATTAACAGCAACAGATGTAGTAACAGCACTTCGCTCGCAAAACCAGCAAGTTGCTGCAGGTAGCTTAGGTGCGCAACCAATTTCAAACGACAGTCAATTTCAAATACTGTTAAACGTTAAAGGTCGTTTAAACAGTATTGAAGAATTTGAACAAGTTATTATTAAAGTAGGCGACGAAGGTCAGTTAACGCGCTTATCTGATATAGCCCGTGTTGATTTAGGTCAAGACACTTACGCACTGCGTGCAGAGCTTGACAACCAACCAGCTCTTGCAATGCCAATATTTCAACGCCCAGGTTCAAACGCTATTGAGCTTTCTGATCAAGTACGCGAAACAATGGCGCGCTTATCAAAAGATTTCCCTACTGGTGTTGAATACGACATTGTGTACGACCCTACGGTATTCGTTCGCGGCTCAATTGACGCGGTAATTGCCACGTTGCTTGAAGCAATTGTACTGGTAGTTATTGTTGTTATTGTATTTTTACAAACGTGGCGAGCATCTATTATTCCGCTAATTGCTGTGCCTATTTCACTTATTGGTACATTTGCCGTAATGCAGTGGTTAGGTGTCTCAATTAATACCTTGTCGTTGTTTGGTTTAGTTTTGGCCATAGGTATTGTTGTAGATGATGCGATTGTAGTTGTTGAAAACGTAGAGCGTAATATCGAAAAAGGCTTATCGCCACTTGAAGCAACCCGCGTTGCAATGAGCGAAGTAACAGGCCCTATTATTGCCATTGCGCTAGTACTAAGTGCTGTATTTATTCCTACTGCGTTTATTACCGGTTTATCAGGTCAATTTTATAAGCAATTTGCACTTACAATTACAATTTCGACGATTATCTCAGCGTTTAATTCATTAACGTTATCGCCTGCGCTTGCTGCATTGTTATTAAAATCACACGATGCAAAACCAGATGCGTTCACGCGTTTACTTAATAAATTGTTTGGACGTTGGTTGTTTAAACCATTTAACCGCGTATTTAATCGTGGAGCTAAAGGGTACGAAAAACTGGTACAAAAACTAATCCGTATGACCGTTGTTGTAATGGTGGCTTATATTGCACTTGTTGGCGGCACAATTAAGTTATTTGATACCGTACCAGGTGGCTTTATTCCACAGCAAGACAAACAGTATTTAGTGGCTATTGCGCAGTTACCTGACGCATCAAGCCTTGATCGTACTGAAGACGTACTTGCTCAAATGCAGCAAATTGCATTAGAAGTCCCAGGCGTTGCACATACTGTTGCTTTTCCTGGCTTATCAGTGAACGGTTTTACAAACAGCCCTAACAGCGGCATTGTATTTACACCACTTGAGAGCTTTGACAAACGTACCGACCCAAGCCAATCAGCGATGGCGATAGCGGCGCAGTTGAATAAACGTTTTGCTGCAATTGATGAGGCATTTGTAGCGGTATTTCCACCGCCGCCAATTCAAGGTTTGGGCACTACAGGTGGTTTTAAACTGCAAATAGAAGACAGAGCTAATAAAGGATTTGAGGCACTATTTAATAGCCTGCAAGCCGTTATTGGTAAAGCGCAACAAGACCCAGCATTAATGGGCCTGTACTCAAGTTTCCGTATCCAAGTTCCACAAATGGATATTGATATTGACCGCGAACAAGCGCTTATTCAAGGTATTCCACTTGATGAAGTATTTAATGCACTGCAAATTTACTTAGGCTCTGTGTACGTAAATGACTTTAATATGTTTGGTCGTACGTACCAAGTAAATGCACAGGCTGATGCTGACTACCGCTTAGACCCTGATCAAATACTTAATTTAAAAGTACGAAACCGCTCAGGTAATATGGTGCCACTAGGCTCTGTATTAACAGTAACACCAACAATTGGTCCTGACCGTGTTATGCATTACAACGGTTACCCAAGTGCAGAACTAAATGGTAGCCCAGCGCCAGGTTATAGCTCTGATCAAGCACAAGTTGCTATTGAAAAAGTACTCGCAGACACACTACCAACAGGTATTGAATATGAGTGGACTGAAGTAACGTACCAACAAGTACTTGCCGGTAACACCATGGTTTATGTATTCCCGTTAGTTGTATTACTTGTATTTATGGTACTTGCAGCGCAGTACGAGAGCTTACGTTTACCACTGGCAATTATATTAATTGTACCAATGACTATTTTCTCAGCCTTGTTAGGTGTGTGGTTTGTCGGCTCTGACAACAACATATTCACCCAAATAGCGTTAATAGTACTGGTCGCGTTGGCTTCTAAAAATGCAATATTGATGGTTGAGTTTGCAAAAGATAGACACGACTCAGGCTTATCGCACTTAGAGGCAATACTTGAGGCATGTCGTATGCGCTTGCGCCCAATATTAATGACGTCAATTGCATTTACAGCAGGTGTTGTACCGTTAGTACTTGCCACCGGTGCGGGCGCCGAAATGCGACACGCAATGGGTAACGCAGTATTCTCAGGCATGATAGGTGTAACCGTGTTTGGCCTATTGTTTACGCCGGTATTTTATATGTTAGTGACTAACAAAAAAGATAAAGCGCAGGAGAATACTCATGACTAAATTAATGCAAAAAAGGCTTAAAACAAGTCTAACTGTCAGTGCGGTATTAGTCGCTGCGTTTTTAGCCGGGTGCGCGAGTAAAATAGACACCATGGGCGAGCAAAAAGCCGTTAACGAATTTGTTGCTAAAGCTAATATTGCGAGTAACGTTAGCGTTGCTGATGAAACAAACTGGTGGAAAAAGCTTAATTCTGATCAACTAAATGAGCTTGTTACTGGTGCGCTTGCAAATAACTATAATTTGCAAACAAGCCAGTTAACACTTAAAAGTGCATTAGCGCGATTAGGAGAGCAAAAAGCTCAATACCTACCACAAGGTGGCGTAAATGTTGGCGCAGCTCGAAGCGATGCACCAAGCGTTTATGACCGTCAATCAAGTGCAAACGTTGCACTTGATTGGCAACTAGATTTATTTGGTCGCATAACGGCGTTGGTTGATGCTGCAAATGCATCGGCCATGAGCCAAGCAGAGCAAGTACGTTTACTGCAAATTGAAGTAGTATCGTCAGTTGTTAAAGGCTTTGTAAGTTATCAAGGTAATGTTGAAAAACAACACATTGTAGCACTTCAAATTGAAGCGCTTGAGCAAAGTATTGACGTTCTTCAAGCCCGTGTTGACGAAGGCGTCGCAAACGAGCTTGATTTAAATCGTACGATGGCGCAGCTTAGGCAGCAACAAGCACTAATGCCTGCTATTGAATATGCAAAATACAGCGATTTATCTGCACTTGCAGTACTAAGCGGTAAGTTAACGCAAAATATTGCTATTGAAAACGAGCAAAGCGTGCTGGAACGTGACTTTAGCGTAGCATTAAAAAACGCTAATAATGCCATTGCCTTACGTCCTGATATTAGCCGTGCACTGTTTGACTTTAGCCAAGCAAATAGTTTAAGTGTTGCAGCTAGCAAAGCGTTATTACCAGATATTAGCTTATCTGCATTTGCAGGGGTTGTGAGTATAGACAGCACAGGCTTAAAAAATACTGATCAGCAGTGGCAAGTAGCGCCGCAGTTACAATGGTCGTTATTAAGTTACCCAGCATTATTAGCACAGCGCGACGCGCAGCAGTTTTTAAGTGAAGCCGCATACAGCGATTATCAACAAGTGGTATTAACTGCACTAAGTGAAAGTGAACTTTCACTGCAATTGTTGGTCAATCAGACGCAGCAAAAGCGCTTTGCAGATGAGCGCTATGACTTTGCTAATAAAGCATTTTTACAAGCCCAAGCAATGTATCAAGAAGGCCAAATTCCTTACCTTGAGTTGTTAGATGCGCGTCAGGATGTTTTAATAGCACAAGAAAATGCTGTTGAAACAACAATTTCTTCACTGCTTGCCAAAGTAAATGCTTACCAGTCATTTAATGGCCAATGGAGTTATGCGTTAAACGACACTAATAAGTAGAGTTATATTGATGCCAAATACTGAAAATTTACATGAATACATTATCCCGCAAACGATGCGCGCTATTGTACTGCCAGAACCAAATGAAACAATTGACTTAGCAGATGCTGAGCTGCCTGTTCCAGACTGTGCAGATAACGAGCTGCTTGTAAAAGTAGAGTACGTTGGTTTAAATCCAGTTGATGGTCAATTTGCTAAAACAGGCTTTTGTAAATGGCAGTATCCACACATTTTAGGCTTAGATGCTGTAGGTGTTGTGGTTAAAGCTAATAAAGGTGTGTTTCCAAATGTTGGCCAGCGGGTTATGTGGCATGCCAACATTGGTGAGCAAGGTGCTTTGAGCGAATACACCAAAGTACCTAACTTTGCAGTGTCGGTTGTGCCAAGCGGTTTAAATCCGGCCATAGCAGCAACACTTCCATGCGCCGGTATGGCAGCACTTATCAGCTTAGATAAAATAGGCATTAGTGAAGGCGATACTATTTTTATTGAAGGCGGAGCCGGAGCGGTAGGGCAGTTTGCTATTCAATATGCAAAACAGCGTGGTGCAGATGTATTTACCACCGCATCAAAGCGTAACCATAAATTGGTTAAGCAGCTAGGCGCTGATGTGGTTTTTGACTATAGCGATAAAAAGCTATGCGAAAAAATCCGCAGAGAACTTGGCCCGCAAGGCTTTGATGCGGTTATTGATACGATAGGTGGAGAGTGTACTCAGCGTAATATTGAGTTAATGCGTTTTTGTGGACGTATTGCCTGCTTAAATCCGCTCCCTTGTTTTGATCAAGACTTAATGTATCACCGAGCGCCCAATATTAGCGTTGTATCGATTGGTGGTGCATGGCTTGCTAATAGTTTATGTGCACAACAACGCTTGAGCTTTATGGGCAACCTGTTACTTGAAGGAGCTGTTAGTGGCGACATTAAACACCCAGAAATAACGCCCGTAGACTTTAGTGCTGAGTCAGTATCGCAAGCGCTTAATAAACAACTTGCTGGTGGTTTTACCGGCAAGCAAATTGTTAAAGTTGCTAAGTGAAGCGCTTATACAATTTGATTTAAATTTAAGTAGTTTTAGCTAGATTAACTGATAATGTAGCCTCTACAAATTGAATAAAAACGTAGCCTATTTGTGCTGCGTTTTTTTATGCCCATAAAAAATAGATACAGCGCTAGGATTTTTGCTGTTTTATTCATCATTTTAGTCAAAATACTTTTTTTCAGCGTACAACTGTAAGCCTTTGTGTTTCAACAGTTTACGTTCAGGTAAAGAAAATAAATTGAAAAAACTGTTAATTAATTGAATAGAGTAATTGATCTAAACGATTTTTTATGACGTAATGTAGGTATTATTTAGCTGGTCGGATGAGTTCAATCATGAGTTTACGTACAAAACTAAAAAAAGTATTACCAAGTATTTCTATCACAGAACAAGAAGCGCTAGACGCGGGTGATGTATGGCTTGAAGGTTCTATCTACCAAGGTAAACCTGATTTCAGTGCACTTCGCGACGTACCTGCTGCTACATTAAGCGCAGACGAGCAAGCATTCTTAGACGGTCCAGTAAAAGAGTTATTGGGCATGATTGACGATTCAGTGATTCAAAACGGCATTCATTTACCAAATGACATCTTAGAATTTTTGAAAAAAGAGCGTTTTTTCTCGCTTATCATTCCTAAGTTGTTTGGTGGTTTAGAGTTTAGCCCTTATGCAAACTCTACCATTGTTGGCACAATTGCGACTAAAAGCTCAGCAGTTGCGGTAACCGTAATGGTTCCTAACTCGTTAGGCCCAGGTGAGTTATTACTTCACTTTGGTACGCAAGAACAACAAGCACATTACTTACCACGCCTAGCAAATGGTACAGACATTCCATGTTTTGCATTAACAAGCCCAGAAGCTGGTTCTGATGCAGGTGGTATTCCTGATGTTGGTAAAGTAACTAAAGGTATGTACAACGGCGAAGAAGTCCTTGGTTTAGAAATTACCTGGGACAAGCGCTACATTACACTTGCACCTATTGCTACCGTACTTGGTTTAGCATTTAAAGTAGTTGACCCTGATGGTCTGCTAGGTGGTAAAGAAAACCTAGGCATTACCTGTGCACTTATTCCTAAAGAGCACCCAGGTGTAGAGCTTGGTAATCGCCACGACCCAATGGGTATTCGTTTTTACAACGGTACTACACGTGGTAACAAAGTATTTGTACCAATGGATTTTGTTATTGGTGGACAGAAAAACATCGGCCGTGGTTGGCAAATGCTGGTTAGCTGTTTAGGTGCTGGCCGTGGTATTTCATTACCTGCGCTAGGTGTTAGTACAGCACAAGTTGCATTTAAATCAGCATCTGAATACGCAGCAGTGCGTGAACAGTTTGGTTTAGCCATTGGTCAGTTTGAAGGTATTCAAGAAAAACTAGCCGACATTGCAGGTAAAACATACCTACAAGAAGCAATGCGCGTACTTACAACTGAAGGCTTAGGCATGGGTTTAAAACCATCAGTAGTAACCGCAATCGCTAAATACCACATGACAGAGCTTGGTCGCGACGTGCTTGATTCAGCAATGGATATTCAAGCAGGTAAAGCGATTCAAAACGGTCCACAAAATACATTAGCAAGTGGTTATGTTGCTCAGCCGATTGCCATTACGGTAGAAGGTGCGAACATTCTTACTCGTAACCTAATGATATTTGGCCAAGGTGTTATGCGTTGTCATCCATATTTACAATCTATGGTTGAGTCAATTCACAGCGAAGACAAAGGCGCTGATAAAGAATTTAACGGTATTTTACGTAAAACAATAGGCTACAGCACAGCAAACAGCTTACGTGCTTTCCGCCTAGGTGTTTTACCATTTACAGCAAGTGCAAACTCTGATTTACCAGAAGTACGCGACTACGAAAAAGCAGTACATAAATTATCTGCAAAACTTGCAGTGTACGCAGACTTTTCGTTACTTGTACTTGGCGGTAAGTTAAAGCAAGCAGAAATGCTATCGGCACGTTTAGGCGATGTAATGAGCTTCTTATATGCAGCTATGGCATCAATTAAATACTACGAGCAAAAAGTATCAAGTAGTGACCGTGAGCAAGCAGCGCCGTATTTCCATTACGCGACTCGTTTTGCACTACAAAGTGCTGAAGAAGCATTGCATAAGTTTTTAGATAACTTCCCTGCAAGTGGTACACGTAAGTTTATTCGTTTCATTACAATGAACTACTCAACTAAAATGCCAAAAATTAGCGACGATTTAATCCGCGAACTAGCTAAGCAAGCTCAGCTAGATACCGCATTTAAAGCGCAAATCACGCATTTAGTTAAACCAGTAGTGGGCGATGGCCATCATATTAATGAGCAAGCTTACAAAGCTAAAATGGCATCACTTGGCGAGCTGGCTAAAGTTAAAAAAGCACTACGTGCTAAAGTAATTAAACCAGGTGCACGTTTTAACATTACGCTTGATAACGCACTAGCGGCGAACGTAATTACCCAAGCTGAACACGTTCAGTTAATTGATTACAACATCAAACGTGAAAAGGCGATTCGTGTAGATGAGTTCGATTTTGATATGAACATACTAGACGATAACGCACAGCCAATTAACCCGCTTAAAAGCGTAGTTAATCAGTAAGTTAAAGTAATTAAATTCAATGATGCAAAGCGCCCGCACTATCGGCGCTTTTATTTTTGAGTAAATAATTAGTGTGGGGCCCCGCTTGTGTAAAAACAAGCGGGGCTTTTTTATGTGTTATTTAAAGTAGAAATAGATGACGGTATTGGTTTGAAAGTGAATATGTATCTGTAGAGGATTAAAAAGAGACGCTTATAATCTTGAAAAAGGGCTAACAACCCCGTTAGCACCTTGCTGTAGTACATGGGTATAAATTTGAGTAGTTTTAACATCAGAATGGCCAAGCTGAGCTTGAACAGTTCTTATATCGGCGCCATTTTGCAGTAGATGAGTAGCAAAAGAGTGTCTCAATGTATGAGGTGTTATTATTTTTGTTAACCCTGATTTTTGGACGGCTTTTTTAATCTCTTTTCTAATACAAGAGTGATGAAAATGATGTCGCCTTATTTCACCACTTTGAGGATCTGAACTTAATATATGAGAAGGAAATAAATATTGCCACGCAAGCGATTTTGCGGCACTTGGATATTTTTTTGTTAAAGCATATGGCATCCATACGCCAGAATATTCCGTATTATTTAAATCCAGTTTTAAATAGTCATCAACGTTCAAAATTTGATTTCTCAGCATAGGAATTAGCTCTGTGGCCAGCGTAACAATGCGGTGTTTATTACCTTTTCCATTCCATACTTGAATGCATTTATAATCAAAATCAATATCTTTTACTCTTAATTGCACCGCTTCCATTACTCTTAAGCCACTTCCATACATAAGGGCTGCAATTAAATAATAGCGCTTATTTAAATGAGCCATCAACATTTTAACTTCCTCTGGGGTCATCACTACAGGGAGCTTTGCTTGTTTTTTACTACGGGCAAAATTTAAATTTAATGAGAGTTCTTTTTTTATTATGTGCTTGTATAAAAATGACAATGAATTGAGTGCGGTGGCTTGCGTACGTGGTGCAACGTTTTGCTTTAACACTAAATGTTCTAAGTAGCGTTCGACTTCATTGTCCCCCATTGAGGCGGGATGGCGTTTATTATGAAAATGGATATAAGATGCAATCCATCTTAGGTAGGTATCTACGGTGCGTAATGAATACTGACGTACCAACATATAATCGGCTATATAATTTAAAAATGGGGAACGTGTTTTCATACTATTACCAATAATGGCGCTGTTTTTATATACAGTATAGTTGTGATGCACACATATTCAAGAAAATGAGCGGCGAGCGCATTTTCTCTTTTATTGAGAGTTTGAATGCTAATAAAAATTATATATAGCAATGTGTTAAGTTATTTGGTAAAAATGATTTATAAAATACATGAGAGTATTGTTGGCAGAAATATGCGCGATGAGCGCACTATTAAATTGTTGAACTAAGCCGCTACGCGGAGATCCTATTCTGACCATTTGAGCCACACTTACCTTGAGGTTATCCCATATTTGGAGGTAAGTAATGAATACACTCATTGAACAAGTCAAAACTGAAATAGC
>NZ_JACJFD010000022.1:0-88117 GCF_014164415.1 Pseudoalteromonas sp. SG43-1
AAACGAAACAGCGCCGATGATAGTGTAGCATTTGCTATGTGAAAGTAGGACATTACCAGGCTTCAAATTGTAGAGAGCCCGACTAGAAATAGTCGGGCTTTTTTACGTCTGCAGAAAAGTGAAATGCGCGCAATTAACACACATTCACATCAACACCATCACGTAGGTCGGGTGAGCTTAGCGACTCCTGAAGTTAATTTAATCTTTTTTATTTTTTATAAAAGCTAATTACTCTCATTTCCTTAGATAACAAATTTAATTTTGCTTTGTTACTGTCTTTGATTTAGGATCAAATCAGTTTAAAACCAAGAACTAACAGCCTGTGTATAGATTATTAATTAGCGCCATATCCATTTTATTTTGTTTTTCTGTGTCGGCAGTTGAAGTAACTGATCTATATCAAGATATTTTAAAAGTGGATGACAAAACACGAGATACTCGATTAGCTGCGAGTCGTAAAGCTTTGCTTAATGTTTTAGTGAAAGTAAGCGGTGATGAAACTGCGGATCAAAATAAATTAGCGCAGCAACGTACTAAAGATATTTCTGATTATATGCTTAAGTTTGAATATGACGAGAGAGCAAATGGACAATTGAAACTCGTTGTTAAATTTGAAGCTCGAAAGATCAACGCGCTAATCAAAGAGTTAAACTTACCTTTATGGGGAGTACAACGTCCATTAGTCGCAATATGGTTAGGTATTGAAGACAATTGGCGCAGAGAATTGGTAACACAAGAAAGTTACCCGCAGTTAGAGCAGTTAATTTATGACAAAGCAGGGCGTCGTGGTTTACCTGTCGTTGTTCCATTACTTGATTTACAAGATCGACGTCTAGTAGGTATTCCTGAGGTGTGGGGTAACTTTTCAGAACCAGTAGAAGAGGCCTCTAGACGCTACAGCGCTGAGCGAAGTATTACAGCTAGAATGTATAAAGAAGCAGATAGCGAAAATTGGATTTTAGATTGGCGTTTTACTAATGATGATCAATTTGATTCAAATCGATTAACTGGTGATAAACAGCAAATAGTGAGCCAGATGATTGACACCTTAGCGCGAGGCCTTGCAAGCGAGTATGCAATTGATCCAAATGCTTATTATGAACAAGCAACTGCTACGCTCACGCTAAAGGGTACACAAAGTTTTGTTGATATAGAATTAGCGAAACGAAGATTATTGAGCCTGAGTGTTGTTACGCAAGTCAAAATTGTTCGTAAAACACCGGAATTTGTTGAATTTAAACTAAACCATACTGGTAACTTGAGTGATCTTAAAAAAGGGTTAGGGCTAGACTCTTCATTTAAAGATTATGAGGATCCACGCGCATTTTATCATGTTGTTGATAAAAATAGCTTAGAGTATCAATGGGTAACACCATAATGCTAATGTCTGAGCCGATGCAAATGGCACTACCGGTTACTTTACCGGATGACGAAACATTTGCATCGTATTTTGGGGGAGAAGACTCTTTGGAGGTTAATCACCTAAAAGATAGCTTTTCCAAATTAGCAAAAACGTTTCAGTATACATACCTATGTGGTTTAGGTGATTCGGGCAAGTCTCACCTTTTATATGCAACCTGTATTAAAGCACAAGAGCGTGGCCTATCTAATATGCTACTGTCTATGCGCGAAGTAATTGACTTTGGACCCATGGTATTAGACGGTTTAGAAGCGCTTGATGTTCTATGTATTGATGACGTGCATTTAGTTGCAGGGAATGATGCGTGGGAAAAAGCACTATTTAACTTCTTTAACCGGTTTAACGAACCCGGTAAAATGTTAGTAGTAACTGCTGATTTACTTCCTAGCATGCTCAATATATCTCTGCCTGACTTAGAGTCTCGTCTAACGTGGGGAACAACCTTTCAAATTCGTTCTATGAGTGATGACGATAAAGCACAAGCGCTTGTTAAGCGCGCTCACATGCGCGGCCTTGAATTAAGTGATGAGTGTGCACGCTTTTTATTAACCCGTTTAAGCCGTGATATGCGAGCTTTATTAGATGTACTCGACAAATTAGATCATGCATCCATGGCTGCACAGCGAAAATTAACTATTCCTTTTATAAAATCAACGTTAAAGCTGTAGTAGGTCTAGAATCTAGACCCTGCTTTCAGTTATCATAAGCTATTATCAGAGCGTGTTTACCTTTCCTGATTGGAATTTGTTTAATTTAAGAGTGCTTTAATCGCGTCGTGAGGGCTTTAGCGTAGTATTTATATGCGAAACCCGAACAACAAAGAACGTAGCCTCCGAGATAAACACTTCAAACTGCATGTGTTTGGTCTTTATTTAGCGTTATTGCATCACTTATGTAGGAAACTACAGTCCAATGCTTAACCTTATTTAATAACCAACCACACTGTTGTAAAGCAATCTTAAAAGGCCAACACGCTCTTAAGCAATCACCTTCTGTGAAAGATCAGGTATCGAATGAACTTAGAAAACATATTAGCGCAAGCACTTGAGGCGGTAGCCAGTGCCAGTGAAATAGCGCAGTTAGAAGATATCAGGGTTAATTACCTTGGTAAAAAAGGCGAAATCACTAGCTTACTTAAAACGTTAGGTAAAATAGCACCTGAAGAACGTAAAGAAGCAGGCCAAGTTATAAACCAAGCTAAACAAGATGTGCAAGTTGCTATTAACGAAAAGCGTGAATTGCTTGCAAGTAAAGCACTTGAAGAAAAGCTAGCTGCTGAAACTATAGATGTAACTCTGCCAGGACGTGTTATGCCTACCGGCGGTTTACACCCAGTTACGCGCACTATTGAGCGTATAGAAAGCTTTTTTGGTGAGTTAGGTTTTGAAGTTAAATCTGGTCCAGAAATCGAAGACGATTTTCATAACTTTGATGCGCTAAATATCCCTGAGCACCATCCAGCACGTGCTGATCATGATACCTTTTATTTCAATCCTAAATTAGTACTACGCACACAAACTAGTGGCGTGCAAATTCGTACTATGGAAACTGAGCAGCCACCACTGCGCATTATTTCACCTGGACGTGTATACCGTAACGATTACGACCAAACACATACACCAATGTTCCACCAGGTTGAAGGTTTAATGGTTGATACCGATGTTAGCTTTACGGAGTTAAAAGGTATTTTGCATGATTTTTTACGTAACTTCTTTGAAGAGGATATGGAAATTCGTTTCCGTCCTTCATTCTTCCCATTTACAGAACCTTCAGCTGAAGTAGATGTTATGGGTAAAGACGGTAAGTGGTTAGAAGTACTAGGCTGCGGCATGGTACATCCCAATGTACTTAAGTCTGTGGGCATTGACCCAGAAAAATACACCGGCTTTGCCTTTGGCATGGGTGTAGAGCGTTTAACAATGTTGCGCTATGGCGTAAACGATTTGCGTGCATTTTTCGAAAATGACTTAAAATTCCTGAACCAGTTCCGTTAAGAGTGAAACAATAAAATGAAATTTAGTGAAAAGTGGTTAAGAGAGTGGGTTAATCCTGCTATTGATACGCAAGCTCTTTCGGAACAGCTTTCAATGGCTGGTCTAGAAGTTGATGGTGTTGAGCCTGCTGCTGCCAAATTTAATAGCGTAGTTGTTGGTGAAGTTGTTGAATGTGGTCAACACCCTGATGCAGATAAACTTCGTGTTACCAAAATTAACGTAGGTGGCGATGAGCTACTTGATATCGTGTGTGGTGCACCAAATTGTCGTTTAGGTATTAAAGTTGCTGTTGCAACTGTGGGCGCTGTACTTCCTGGTGACTTTAAAATTAAAAAAGCCAAACTACGCGGCCAACCTTCAAACGGAATGCTATGTGCTTTTGTTGAGCTAGGTATTAGCGAAGAAGGCGACGGCATTATGGAATTGCCAAGCGATGCACCAGTAGGCACTGATTTACGTGACTACCTAGGTCTTGATGACAATATTATAGATGTTGACTTAACACCAAATCGTGGTGATTGTTTAGGTATTAAAGGCCTTGCTCGTGAAGTAGGTGTTTTAAATAGCATTGACGTAAATGTATTAGATATCCCAGCGGTTACGCCAACAATTGATGACAAAGTATCAATTGAGCTAGTTAACGAAGATGCATGTCCTCGTTACCTTGGCCGTGTGATAAAGGGCATTAACCTTGATGCTGAAACACCACTTTGGATGGTTGAAAAATTACGTCGTAGTGGCGTACGTTCTATCGATCCTGTAGTTGATGTTACTAACTATGTATTACTTGAACTTGGTCACCCAATGCACGCGTTTGATTTAAATGCGATTGAAGGTGGTATTAAAGTTCGTAGTGCAAACGCAGGCGAAGAACTTGTTTTATTAGACGGTAATACCGCTAAATTAAACGACACAACACTTGTGATAGCCGATCATAATAAAGCACTTGCAATTGCGGGTATTTTTGGTGGGGAGCAATCAGGTGTTACAGATAAAACATCTGATATATTACTTGAAAGCGCATTTTTTAATCCTGTAGCAATTGCAGGACAAGCACGTAGCTACGGTTTACACACTGATGCTTCACACCGTTATGAGCGCGGTGTTGATTTTGCTCTACAACACGATGCAATGGAACGTGCAACAGCACTTCTTCTTGAAATTGTGGGTGGTCAAGCAGGTCCAGTAGTTGAAGCTGTTGCGGCTGATAAACTACCAAAAGTGACTGAAGTACGTCTTCGTCGTGCACGTTTAGACCGTGTTATTGGTCATCATATTGAAGATGCTAAAGTAACAGATATTCTTACGCGTTTAGGTCTTGATGTTAAAGTAGAAAATGAAAGCTGGAGTGCGGACGTACCAAGCTACCGTTTTGATATTCGCATCGAAGAAGATTTAATTGAAGAAGTAGCACGTGTTTACGGTTACAACAGCATTCCAAATGTTGCACCAACTGCAAAACTTAAAATGACGACACATAACGAAGCAACTATTGCGCTTAGCAAGTTCCGCAATACGTTAGTGACTCGTGGTTACCAAGAAGCAATTACGTACAGCTTTGTAGACCCTAAAGCACAAGCTATTTTACACCCAGAGTGTAAAGCAATGGTATTACCGCATCCTATTTCAATTGAAATGTCAGCAATGCGTGTAAGTTTAATGCCGGGTTTATTAGCGTCTGTAGCGTATAACCAAAATCGCCAACAGCCTCGTATTCGTTTATTCGAACATGGTCTTAAATTTATAAGCGACGAAAGTGCAGAAAATGGTGTTTACCAAGTACCGGTTATTGGTGGTGTTATTACGGGTCTTGTAAATGGTGAACATTGGGTTGAAGAAAAACGCAATGTTGATTTTTACGATTTAAAAGGTGATGTTGAAGCCTTACTTGCAATTACCAATGACATTACTCGCTTTGAAATTAAAGCCGAGCAGTCAGATGGACTTCACCCTGGTCAATCAGCAGTAATATATGTTGATGGTAAAAAGGTTGGTTTTTTTGGTGCTTTACATCCTCAAGCTCAAAAGTCGTTAGATATCAACAACGCAACTTTTGTTTTTGAAATTGAAATGTCAGCAATAGAAAAAAGAAATTTACCGCAAGCCGAAGGGGTGTCTAAATTCCCTTCAAATCGCCGCGACATCGCGATTTTAGTGGCAGACAGCGTTAAATCTGGCGACATTTTAAGCGTGATCGAAAAAGTTGGCGGAAATCAATTGGTTGACCTAAACTTATTCGATGTGTATAAGGGCAAAGGTATTGAGCCAAATTATAAGAGTTTGGCGATTGCTCTAACACTGCAAGCGGTTGATAGAACACTCGAAGAGAAAGATATCAATCTAGTAGTTGATAACGTGGTGGCCGAATTGGCCGAACAGTTTAATGCATCGTTGAGGGACTAGATATGGCGCTTACTAAAGCCGACATAGCTGAACACCTATTTGAAAAGCTCGGGATCAATAAAAAAGATGCCAAAGATTTAGTTGAAGCGTTTTTTGAAGAAATCCGCTCAGCGCTAGAAAAAGGCGAGCAGGTTAAGCTCTCTGGATTTGGTAACTTTGATCTTCGAGACAAAAAAGAAAGACCAGGCCGCAACCCGAAAACAGGCGAAGATATTCCTATTTCGGCACGTCGCGTGGTGACTTTTCGACCAGGTCAAAAGCTTAAAACCCGTGTAGAAGTGGGCACAAGCAAAGCAAAATAAAAAAAGGCAGCGTAAGCTGCCTTTTTATTTGCCTGAATAACCTAGTTATTAAATTATACCAACCTGCATAAATCTTTGATCAATTTAAGGAATTAAATAACACTATAACGTCGTTAAAATATTTTTATCTAGAACAACTAGATACAAAATTTTTGCCTAGTTCTAGCGTAATTTCCTTAACGTTAAATAGACCCCATACATAAGCAGATTGGTATTAGGTTATTTTTGCGATTATAAATTAAAACTCTCGAGGAGATACAAAATCACCTGCCATTATTTGCTGAAATGTTTGCTCTGCAAGTACATCTAAGCTATCTAAGCTTTTACCATTTGCGACTAATTTCTGCTCAATTTCAAATACATCAATATTTTCAATCCCCGACATTTGCGCTACTTTAGAAAATATATATGCGTGCTTAAACTTATCATGTTTATAAAAAAGACTAATAAGTGATGTATACACTTCCGGATTCGGTATGTTGTCTTTTTTATTGAGCTCTAGAGTTTTATAAAGTAAATCAATGGTTTTTTCATCATCAAATTTAATATAGTACGATGCTAAAAAAAATTGCATTTCGGCACTTTGCGTTACACTTTTATCATTTTCTATAGCCAATAATTTAGTCAACGCACTTTGGTTGTTATTTCGTGACCATTGGTAGTAGAGCAAACCTGGGTGGTTTGTATTTTGGGTATCTTGATATAACCGAGTCATTTCTTTAATACTCGTTAGTTGACCATCAATACGTGACGTTTTTTTAGTTTTTAACTTAATATGTTCAATTTTAGCGGCCAAAGTTATGCATTGGTTATAAGATTCAAAGTCCTTGAGTAATTGGTATTTATTTTCATCAGTAGGGTCTTTGTATTCTATGTAGCGTTTGATAATTACATCAGAACGCTCATCCTTGCAGTGACTGTCTTTGTTTAAGTCGCTACAAAAGCCAGGTGTTTCTTTGCACACTTGTGCGAGTGTTAACGGCTCTTCACACCCTGCCAATGTTAGCAAACCCAATAGTACACTTGCTTTTTTAAGCATTCCTTAACCCCAAATGAATATTTACTTTGTTATTCTAACGCAATCATTTAACGCCTAACAGTAGAGAATAACTTCAGTTTAAATTAGAATAGCCCTGCCTGAAGTGCATTACTCTCAAAATATAGTGCATTTTTAAAGGCTATCCGTTCAAAATGATAAACTTAGGTAAATAAAATGACCTCATCTCACGAGTTAGAATACACAAATAGTTGGCAAGAGCGCCAAGATTACGCAGAAAGCATGCAACCAATCATTGGTAAGCTTTACCGTAATCGTGGTATCGAAATCGCTGTATATGGCCGTCCTCTCGTAAATGCCAGTACTATCGATATTATAAAATCTCACAAAACCGTTGCTCAGTTTGAAGGCACTAAATTACGTTTGCGCGAAAGCTTCCCATTTTTAGAAGCTATCAGCAAAATGGAATTAAACTCAGCACGTATTGATATTGGTAAGCTTGCATATAGTTATTTGTTCACTGAAGCCGCAAAAGGTCGTTCAGTAGAAGAGTTTGTAAAAGATGAACTTGCAGAAATAACAGACTCACCAGCGAAAGAGCCACGCGATGTAGTATTGTATGGTTTTGGTCGTATCGGTCGTTTATTAGCGCGTTTATTAATTGAAAAATCAGGTCCATATTCAGATTTACGTTTGCGCGCTATTGTTGTGCGTGGTGGTAAAGATGGGGATCTTGAAAAGCGTGCAAGCTTACTGCGTCGTGATTCAATTCACGGTCCATTCAATGGCTCAATAACGATTGATAAAGAACGCAATGCAATTAAAGCTAACGGTAGCTACATTCAAGTTATTTACGCTAACTCTCCTAGCGAAATTGATTACACTCAATACGGTATCGACAATGCATTAATTGTTGATAACACCGGTATTTGGAAAGACGAAGCGGGCCTTGGCCAGCACCTAGAGTGTAAGGGCGCTGCAAAAGTATTATTAACAGCTCCTGCAAAGGGCAATATCAAAAACATCGTATATGGTGTTAATAACAAAGATATATTACCTGAAGATAAAATTGTTTGTGCAGCAAGCTGTACAACCAATGCAATTACACCAACGCTTAAAGCATTGAACGATAAGTTTGGTATCAATAATGGCCATGTTGAAACTGTACACTCGTACACGAACGATCAAAACCTTATTGATAACTACCACAAAGCAGAGCGCCGTGGCCGTGCCGCAGCACTTAATATGGTAATTACTGAAACAGGTGCTGCAAAAGCGGTTTCAAAAGCATTACCAGAGCTTGAAGGCAAGTTAACAGGTAACGCAATCCGCGTACCTACACCTAATGTGTCGCTAGCTATTTTAAATCTTAACTTAGCAACAAGCACATCAGTTGAAGAGCTAAACGCATTTTTACGCGATACAGCACTTCATTCAGACTTACGTGATCAAATTGATTACACTGCATCAACGGAAATTGTATCTACCGATTTAGTAGGTAGTCGTTACGCAGGTGTTGTTGATTCACAAGCAACAATTGTTGAAGATAACCGTATTGTTTTATATGTATGGTACGACAATGAGTTTGGTTACAGCTGCCAAGTAGTACGTTGTATGCGCGATATGGCCGAAGTGTCATTCCCAAGCTTACCTCGCTAATTTATTTGCAGTGACTTAAAAGCCAGCATGTTGCTGGCTTTTTTGGTCGTGTATTATTTTTAAAGCGTATGCCTTGTGATAGGCTTTAATTAAGAAGATGCACATTCGTTTTACTATTTATAAAATAATGTCAGTTCTGTGAATTAATAAGCAGATAAACTTATTCAACCTAAAGGTTTTTTCATGAAAATCAGCAGCAATTTCGACAGTGGTAATATCAAAGTTATTGAAGCCACCGATCCTTTAAATATTCAATTAGAAATTAATAAAGATCACCAGTCTGAATTTTATCAGTGGTTTCACTTTCGTCTTGAAACAACACCTTACCAATTGCATAAGTTAAATATTAATGAGCTTGATAAATCAGCTTACCCAGATGGTTGGGAAGGGTACCAAGCCGTTGCATCATATGACCGCCAAACATGGTTTCGTGTACCATCAAGCTATGAAAATGGCACATTAAGCTTTGAAATTGAACCAGAGTGCGGCAGCGTATATTTTGCTTACTTTGCGCCATACAGTTACGACCGCCATTTAGATTTATTATCTTGGGCACAAAGCCAAGGCGCTTGCCAATTAATAACGCTTGGTGAAACACTCGATGGCCGCGATATGAGTGTGCTTAAAATTGGTGAGCCAAGTGAAGACAAGAAAACCATTTGGATCACAGCACGTCAACACCCAGGTGAAACAATGGCGCAGTGGTATGTTGAAGGTCTACTGCACAAACTTCTTGATGACGAAGACCCACATGCAGCTGCGCTTCTATCAAAAGCAGTTTTTTACGTTGTGCCTAATATGAATCCAGACGGTAGCGCACGCGGACATCTTCGTACTAACGCTAAAGGTGTTAACTTAAACCGTGAATGGCAAACACCAAGCATGGAAAATAGCCCTGAGGTTTACTTAGTGCTTAATAAAATGCGCGAAGCTGGCTTAGATATGCACTTAGACATACACGGCGATGAAGCTATCCCATATAACTTTGTGGCAGGCAGTGAAGGTATTCCAAGTTACGATGAACGCTTAAAAGGCTTAGAAGATAGCTTTAAAGCTGCGCTTTTAACTATTACACCTGAGTTTCAAGATGAGCATGGCTATCCAAAAGATGAGCCAGGTCAAGCTAACCTAACGGTAGGTTCATCAGCTACGGCTGAAGAATTCAAAGCATTAACGTACACAATTGAAATGCCATTTAAAGACAACAACGATTTACCTGATCCAGATTACGGCTGGTCAGATCGTCGTTCGTATCAATTTGGTCAAGATACATTAGCGGCTATTGTTAATGTTGTTGATGATTTAAGATAAAACGTTTATCTAAAAGGGTATCAATAGTTTTGATACCCTTTTTGCTTTTAATAAAACCCTTTGTATAAAAAATAATAATCATATAGCAGCTTTATTCTTAAAACGTTTTCAACGCTTCTTCGCTGCGTATCATCACCGTATCGGTACAAATCAATCTACTTTCATTTAAATACTACAGATGTAATGCCTTTCGCCAAGTGTGTAATTATATATTTTGAAAATTAAGTGTTAACAAAGTTAGGTTACTTAAGTTAAGATTAATTAAATCATGAGTCGGGACGGGAGAGGTAAAACCTTATTTCGTAAAGCTTATGTAGCGTAGTAGCTAAAGCAGAGTCTCGTAATTAAAAATAATAAATATAACTATAGAGGATATCCATGGAAGCTTTTGTAAGTGCTGTTAATGATGTTGTTTGGAGTAATGCACTCATCTATTTATGCCTAGGCGCAGGCTT
This sequence comes from Pseudoalteromonas sp. SG43-1, assembly GCF_014164415.1. NCBI lineage: Bacteria > Pseudomonadati > Pseudomonadota > Gammaproteobacteria > Alteromonadales > Pseudoalteromonadaceae > Pseudoalteromonas > Pseudoalteromonas sp. SG43-1. Next base: position 10,542 of record NZ_JACJFD010000022.1, read on the forward strand.
GTTTTATTCAGTATTAACTCGATTTGCTCAAGTTAGACATTTTAAAGAAATGTGTAAGTTATTATTTAGTCCTAACACGTCTGATAAAGGTATCTCATCTTTTCAAGCCCTTGCAGTATCGTTGTCTGGACGCGTAGGCGTTGGTAATATCGCAGGTGTGGCAGCAGCTATCGGTTTTGGTGGGCCAGGTGCTATTTTTTGGATGTGGGTTGTTGCATTTTTAGGTGCAAGCACTGCATACGCAGAGTCTACTTTAGGCCAAATTTATAAAACAGAAGAAGACGGGCAATACCGTGGTGGCCCAGCGTATTATTTTGACCGTTGTTTAGGGCAAAAGTGGCTAGCTGTTTTATTTGCTGTTTCGGCGATTATTGCCTGTGGTGTATTTCTACCTGGTGTACAAGCAAATGCAGTAGGTAATGCGTTTACCCAAGTGTTTGGCAGTGGCAACATGGTTACTACTAGCTTTGGTGACGTAGGTAGCTTTAAGTTAGTCGCTTTAGCAATCATCCTTATTGTTTTAGCGTTTATTATTTTTGGCGGTATAAAGCGTATTGCAAACTTTACGCAAGTAGTAGTGCCATTTATGGCACTGGGTTACATAGTACTGGCATTAATCGTGGTATTTTTAAATTTAGATAAAGTAGCTGATATATTCTATTTAATTATTAGTGATGCATTTACTGCACAGGCTGGTTTTGGTGCCGCTATTGGTTGGGGCGTAAAGCGTGGTATATATTCTAATGAAGCTGGCCAAGGTAGTGGGCCTCATGCTGCAGCCGCTGCAGAGGTTGATCACCCAGCTCAACAGGGTTTAGTACAAGCTTTTTCGGTTTATGTTGATACCATTTTTGTGTGTACTGCAACAGCATTAATGATTTTAATAACGCAGCAATATAATGTTGTGGGTGATTTACCAGCAGGACAGTTTATTGTACAAAATGTCGATGCAGCGACTGAAGTTGGCTCAGCAGCCTTTACTCAAATGGCTTTATTTAGTGTATTTGGCAGCTTTGGACAAGCATTTGTCGGTATTGCATTATTCTTCTTTGCCTTTACCACAATACTTGCTTATTACTTCATTGCAGAGACAAATATTGCTTACTTAAATCGTTACTTTAAAGGCAATATCCCGCTTGTCCTTGTGAAATTTGTGATTATGTTCATGGTTGCATACGGTATGGTTAATAATTCAGGTTATATCTGGACTATTGGAGATATTGGCGTTGGCTTAATGGCTTGGATTAACATATTGGGTATTTTAGCTATTTTCTTTGTAGCTAAGCCAGCTTTGTTATGTTTGAGCGATTATGAGGATCAGAAGAAAAAAGGCGGAAAAATCACATTTGACCCAGTTAAATTAGGGATTAAAAACGCCTCGTTTTGGGAAAAGCGTTTAGAGAAACAGTCAAAAGACGCTGAGTAATTAAACTTAGTGGGCAACTTAGAAAATTATAGCCCCTAAATCAGTTGTTGGTTTGAATTCAAAAAAGACAACGAGAAATAAAACAAGTACAATAAAGGCGCCGAAAGGCGCTTTTTTTATGCGTAGTATGGAGAGAAGTATGGCGATTATTCGTTGCCCAAAATGTGCAAAATCAATTTCAGATAAACATAAGCAATGTCCGCATTGCGAAAGCAACATTGCAGAGCTAAACGACGAGCAAGTTTTACAACTTCAGCGCGAACAGCGAATTAAAAAAAAGCAGATGTTTATAAATCACTCCTTTTTGGCGCTTATCTTATTTTTAGGTGGTTTTTTCTGCTTGTACTTTTTACAACCGCAAGAAGAAACACTTCAGTGGTATGCTTACACTGCCGCAATAGGCATAGGCTGTATCTGGTACCTTATAAATCGTATTATTTTAGTGACTCTAAAAAAGAAAAAATGACATGAACATCGACAATCTTGTACAAAATATTACTCCCGAATTATTCGAACGCTTACAATACGGTGCTTCTACTGGCAAGTGGCCAGACGGTACCGTTTTATCAGATGAACAAAAGCAACAAACAGTGCAGTTGGTTATGTTGTATCAAGCAAAGGTGGCTCAATCAAACGAGCAATTTACGATTGGTGCTAATGGTGAAATGATCCAAAAGACAAAAGCTCAACTACAAAAAGAATTCAAATCAGACAACGAAATAGCTAGGTTTAGTGAACATGATCTTTAAGCACCTTTTTACACCTAAGTGGAAACACCCAAAGCAACAAGTACGTCTTGATGCTATCGAAAAATTAGACATTGAACGTGATGCAACCATATTAAACACGTTAGCACTTGAAGATAGCTCAGCTGAAATTCGCCGTAAAGCGCTGCAAAAGGTAAACAATTTGCCGCTATGGTGGAAAGCGTATAAACAAGATCAAGCATTAAAAGATATAGCAGAGCTGCAAATATCTAATGCTGTTTTAAATAGCGAAAGTACATTAACAGCGCAAATCAAAAGTGAATACATAGAGCGTTTTGCACCTGTTAAAACACTCGAAAAGTTAGCATTTGCAGAAAAAGAACTGCAAGTACGCGTTAAATTATTAAAACGTTTAGCAAACCCAAAATTAGTAGAAAAAGCATTTAAAGAAGGTAGCGAAGAGCTACAAACTCAGTTAGTTGAACTTGTTATTACCCATCAATTAATTAAGCCATTAGTAAAACATGCAAAAGGTGATGCAAAAGCAGCACTTGAAACGCATATTGAAAATGAGCGTTTAGCAATTGAAATGCCACTTCAGGTTGAAAGTTCAACACGTGTTATTTTAGCTAAGTTAAATGCTTTACGTGAAAAAACAGATTTTGGTGTTGTAAATTCACAAGCCGGCGAATTAATGGCCCAGTGGCAAGCACTTGAGCTTAAATGGTTAAGTGATGAACGTGTAAAGCTTCTTGATGAAAAATACACTTCGATTACCACTAAGTTAGATGCACACATTGAACAGCTAAAAGCGGTACATGACAAAGAGCAGCAGCAATTAGCGCAACAACAGCGTCAATTATTAGCACTTGCAACACTTGAAGCTTTAGGTGAAGAAATTGAAAATGCCTTACAGCTTGGTCTTGAAACTCCAGAGCAAATTCAACAAGATTGGCTTGATGCAAAAGTAGCGCAAGCTAAGCAAGCTATTAGCGAAACAGAACTTGCTAATAATGCACAATCAAAACTCGCTGTAAGCAAGTTAGAAAAACTATTTACTCAAGTTGCTAAATTACCCGAGCTAACAACGGCTATTAAAGAGTACAAACTCGCTTTTGCAGCATTATGCGAAATTAAGCCAGCAGAAGATTTAGCACAATACGATGCAACTCTTACTGAATTTAATAATGGCTTTAAAGCAGCGCGTAATCATTTGAATGTTTTAGATGGCGCACTGCAAAGTACCTTTAAAACACAGTTAAATGGGCATAAAAAGCAATTTTTAGCACCAATGAATGAGCTAGTTAAGCCACTTGAAAAAAACCAAAGCCAAGCAAAGCGCAAAGCTCGTGATGTTAAGCGCCTAATTGAAGAAGGTCGTTTTAATGTTGCTTTTGGCGTGTTTAAAGGCTTTGAAGAGTTATTTAATACACTTACTGAGCAATATCAGCAGCCACTTGTGAACATAAAAGCAGACCTTGAAGCGCAACTTGCAGATGCTAAAGATTGGCAAAAATACGCTGCAGCACCAAAGCGTAAAGCTTTATTAGAAGAAGTAAGTGCATTAGTAAGCGAAGAGTGTACAGACCCACAACAACGCGCAGAGCAAGTAAAAGCGCTACGTAAACGTTGGAATGAGTTAGGTCGTTTAGACACAGATGAAGAAAAGCTACAAGGTGTGCAGTTTGATGAACAAATCGAGTTGTTATTTGCGCCTTGCCGTAGTTACTTCGCAGAGCAAGAAGTGCAACGCGAAGCATCAAAAGCACAGCGTGAAAGTATTATTAACGACATGCATGCGCTCCATTTACAGCCAACTGCTGAGGATGATTTTGATTGGAAACAATATGAAAGCCAATACAATCGTTTAAATAAAGCGTGGCGCAGTGTGGGTAAAGTTGACCCTAAAACATACCGTACACTAAACGATCGTTATAAAAATGAGCAACAACAAGTACTGGCTTTATTAAACGCATTTCATAAAAGTAATGCAGCACTTAAAAATGAGTTAGTAGAAAAAGCGCAGCAATTATCACAAAGCGATGATTTAGCCGCTGCCTGCCAAGAGTTGAAGCAAATGCAGCAGCAATGGCAAACCATTGGCTTTGCTGGTTTAAAAGCTGAAAATGCGTTATGGCAAAAGTTTCGTCAGTATAACGATGAAACATTTACTAAGCGTAGTAGTGAGTTTGAGCAGCAAAAACTCGAGCAAAACGAGTCAGATAAACAAGCAATTGCAGAACTTGCTGAGCTTGAAGCAGCACTTAGTGATGTTAATCAAAGAGCGCAGTTGCACGACCTAGAAACAAAAGTGAAAGGGTACACGCAATTTAGATCGTTAGCGCCAAAGGTTACTAAGCTACTAGCTGCTATTGAAGATAAACTTGCATTGCTTACAAGTAAATCTGAGCAAGCTAATTTAGATGCATTAATTACTGCACTTGAAAACAATGAAGCGTTACCAAGTCAGTATCAAGCACCGCTTAAAACAACATTAAGTAAAGAGCAACTTATTACTCGTATGGAAATACTAGCGAACGTAAGTTCAACCGATAAGTCACTTAGAATGGCAGAACAAGTAGCCATGCTAGATGACAAACATCGTGGCGATCATGCTGATTTAAACTATTATTTAAAACAGTTATTAGCGCTCAGTGACGGTTCAGTTGAACCTGACACACTAACGCGACTTAAAGCGACACTTGCAGCTTAATAAAACCAGCATAATATGTGCTGGTTACTATTTTACTAAGCCGCTTTAATAGCGGCTTTTTTATGTACCACTAATTTATAAACAAAAGGGCTTTCATGAGAATTTTAGTTATTATTGCAGCGTTATTTTTAACCGCCTGTAATACCACGCAAGGCATATCAGTATATTCATTTACCAACTCTGAGGTTGAATCTGTACTGGGTAAGCAATTACCAAAGTTAAGTGAAAAAGTAAGCTTAATGGGTTTACCCGTTCAGTTTGATGTAAACGACTTAAGTGTCAACATTGGACCTGATAACCGCGATGTTGTTGTGCTTGGTGCCGATTCTAGCGCTGAAATTAATGCATTCGCTCTTAAATACCCTGTGCGTTTAAAGCTGCAAATTGAAGGTAGCCCATTTTACGACAGTGAGAAAAAAGCAGTGTTTTTACGTAATATTAAATTACTTGATTCGAGTGTAGATGCCGGCGGTTTTAAAGGTAATTTAGGTGCGCTTGATAGCCAAGCAATGGATGTTATTAATGCTTTTTTAGCGGTTAACCCAGTTTATACTCTAAACATGGATGACCCTAAAATGATGCTACTTAGTAAACTTCCACTTGATATGAAAGTGGTTGAAGGCGCAATTAAGCTAGTACCTCGTCTATAAGTAGATCTACCTACTTACAATATACGTATTGATTAGCCTGACTTTCAGGCTAATTAGGTTTTAATATTATGGCGGCTCCTCGTACTGTTCCCACTTCTCGGCTTTCCCGTTTTGCAAAATTAGGCTCACTTGCCACAGGTGTTGCTACCAACATGTTAGTTGATGGTGCTAAGAGCGCGCTAACTGGTAAAGGTTGGGATAATAAAAGCTTACTACTACAACCTAAAAACATTGAAAAACTAGCCACACAGCTATCACATTTACGTGGTGCAGCAATGAAACTGGGGCAATTGCTCTCAATGGATGCCGGTGATCTACTTAGTCCTGAATTAGCTCAGTTACTTGCTTTACTTCGCTCAGACGCGAACCCAATGCCTCATAAGCAGCTTGTTGAAGTGTTAAAAGAGCAATGGGGGGATGAGTGGCTAGCGCGTTTTTCTCACATTGAGCTAAGACCTTTTGCAGCGGCTTCTATAGGGCAAGTTCATTTAGCTTATAAAGAAAATGGCGATCAGCTTGCTGTTAAAATTCAATACCCTGGTATTGCAAAAAGTGTAGTAAGTGATGTCGATAACGTTATTTCGTTATTAACGATTTCTCGGTTATTGCCAAAAGACCTTAATATTAAACCACTTATTAATGAGGCTAAGGCGCAGTTATTAGCCGAGGCTGATTATAAGCGGGAGGCTCAGTATTTAATACGTTATAAAAATGCATTAGCAACTAATCCCCACTTTAAAGTACCCAACGTATATCCAGAGCACAGCACACAACAAGTGCTAACTATGGAGTATATAAAAGCAGAACCTATTGAGAGCATTACAGAGCTACCTGATAGTCAAAAAAGCTTTGTTGCAGAGCAACTGATTGATTTGTTTTTTAAAGAAATGTTTGAATTTAAATTAATTCAAACCGACCCTAACTTTGCCAACTTTCATTATCAGCTTGATACACAAAAAATTGTTTTATTTGATTTTGGTGCAACGCGAGAAATATCAACCGAGCTTAGCTTAGCGTACTTAGCCTTATTTAAAGCGGGTAGCGAAAACAACCGAGAAGGTGTACTTAAAGCGGCATCACACATAGGTTATTTTAAAAATGACTTAGTTGATGAGTATAAAAACAACGTCATTGATTTATTTTTAATGGCGTGCGAGCCGCTAAGAGTAAAAGGGGAATTTGATTTTAAAAATAGTGAACTCGCGCTCAAAATTAAAAATGCAGGGCTTGCCCTTAGTGCGCAATCTCAGCAATGGCATACACCGCCCGTTGATGCGTTATTTATTCACCGAAAACTTGCAGGACTTTATTTAATAGCCGCAAGGCTAGGTGCAAAAATAGATGTAAAAACGTTATTTAAGCACTATTTCTAGCGTTTTAATTTACGCGTAAGCGAACTTTAAGTAATGAGTGCACTTAGCGTATAAAATTGCCATAATGCTCGCGATATTTCGCGAGGTGCATTTATGATAAAACAATTTTTAAACGATCCTAAATTATTGCTAAACGCAGTAGGTGAGGGCATATACGGTTTTGACCTATCGGGTAATGCGGTGTTTGTTAATCCTGCCGCTGAGCGCATGACAGGTTGGTGCGCTGAGGAACTATTAGGTAAAAAAATACACCAATATCATCACCATACTCATGCTGATGGCACACCTTATCCCGCAGATGAATGCCAAATTTACTGCACCATGTTTGACGGAAGGCGTCGTGAAGTTAAAAATGAAGTTTTTTGGCGTAAAGACGGTAGCTCATTTGCAGTTCAATACACTTCAACACCGGTTTATCAAAATGATAAGTTAATTGGTGCTGTAGCGGTATTTCGCGATATATCACTGCAACAGCAAACACAAAATGCACTGCAAGAGGCACTTACTCAAGTAAAGCACTTAAGTGAGCAGCTAAAAGATGAAAACAACTACTTAATTGCAGAGCTCAACGAAGACTGGCAAGACTCAGGGCTAGTTGGACAAAGCCATATATTTCAAACCATGTTAGATCAAATAAAGCTGGTAAGTGAAACCGACAGCACAGTGCTTATACTTGGCGAAAATGGCACGGGTAAAGAGTTGGTAGCCCGTAACTTGTATAGGCTAAGCAAACGTAGTGAACAAGCCTTTATAAAAGTAAATTGCGCTGCATTTACACCGAGCTTGCTAGAGTCGGAATTGTTTGGCCATGAAAAGGGCGCGTTTACAGGTGCCAATGACCGCCGTAAAGGGCGCTTTGAACTTGCTGATAAAGGCACCTTGTTTTTAGATGAAATAGCAGAGCTTCCATTTGAGGCGCAAAGTAAATTACTGAGAGTCCTGCAAGAACAAGAGTTTGAGCGTGTGGGTGGCAGCAACACGCTAAAAGTAAACATTAGAGTAATTGCAGCGACTAATCGCGACCTGTGGGAAATGGTACAAAAAGGCACGTTTAGAATTGATTTGTATTATCGGCTCAATGTATTTCCTATAAAAGTACCTGCCCTTAAAGATCGAAAAGAAGATATTCCTTATTTATGCGCTAATTTGATTGCGCAGCTAAATAAACGGCTCGGGAAAAATTTAAAAGGGCTAAGTAAAAAAGCAATTACGCAGCTGCAGGCTTACGATTGGCCAGGCAATATTAGAGAGCTGCAAAATGTACTTGAACGCGAAGCTATTTTATCTAATCAAGCGGTACTTCAGCTAAGTCAGCCTTTGCAAGCGGGTGGTGAAGTAGTTATTAATCCTTCACTTACGCTCGATGAAGCGCAAAAGCAGCATATAACCTCTGTTCTTGTGTTATCGCACTGGCAAATATCAGGTGATAAAGGAGCGGCAGTTAAATTGGGCTTACCTGAGAGTACACTACGCTCAAAAATGCGAAAGTTAGGGATTGCTAAAGATTCGTGATATATCGCGAAGTGCGTTTAATGTCGCGAATTTTATTTTATTGCTTTGAAATAAACCGTTTAATATCAATAATGTAAATAAATTTTCAGCTTGGTCTGAAAGTTGCAAATGCTTGCGTAATACCCGTCATTATGAAGCAAGTACTATGAAGTTTGATATTAAAGAAGAAGACATGATCATTAAGCCCTATAACACCGAAGGGCCAATTTATATCCGCGAGCAAAAAGGATTTTTTCAGCGCATACGCCGTAATTTAGGTTGGCTGTTAATGCTAACTTTTATTGCAATACCGTGGATCCAATATAACGGTCAACAAGCTGTGCTGCTTGATGTGGCAACGCAAACCTTTACTATTTTTGGTTTAACACTCCTTCCTCAAGATTTTATGATTTTAGCCTTGCTATTCATGGTGGGGGCTTTTGCGTTATTTTTTGTAACCAACTGGCTTGGTCGGGTTTGGTGTGGATACACGTGCCCGCAAACAATATGGATGCTCATGTTTTCGTGGGTAGAGCAGCGCATAGAAGGCACGCGAAATCAGCGAATTAAATTAGATAAATCTCAGTGGACGCTAAGTACTTGGCGCAAAAAAATAACTAAGCACAGTGCGTGGATTATTATTTCAGTTTTAACCGCCACCTCGTTTATGGCGTATTTTATTCCAGCAAAAAGTTTGTATATGGAAATGCTTACATTTGAATGGTCAGGTATTACGAGCTTTTGGGTGTTTTTATTCGCTTTTTGTACTTACGGTAATGCAGGGTTTTTACGCGAAAAAATGTGCACGATTGCTTGCCCGTATTCTCGTTTTCAGGCTGTTATGTTTGATAAAGATACGTTGCTTGTTACCTATGATAGCAAGCGCGGTGAAAGTCGTGGACCGCGTAAACGCAAAGCCGATCCAAAAGAGCTTAACTTAGGTGACTGTGTAGACTGTAACTTATGTGTAGAGGTTTGCCCGGCAGGTATAGACATTCGAAATGGCTTACAATATGAATGTATAAACTGTGGCTTATGTATTGATGCTTGCGACGATACCATGGAGAAATTTGGTTATCAAAAAGGCTTAATTAAATACGCCAGCGAAAAACAAATGGAAGGCAAAAAAACCAATCCATTTAGATTAAAACTAATAGGATACGGCGCATTAACGGCTTTGTTAATCATTTCAATGTTTGCATGGATGCTGCAACGCACACCAATAGAAGCCTCAGTACTACGCGATAGGAATGCGCTTTATAGAGTGAACTACGAGGGCCTGGTAGAAAACCCTTATACACTTACTATTATTAATAAAACGCAGCAAGCACTGCATTACAGTATTGCCATAGAGGGCTTGCCAGAAGCAACACTCTCAAGTCCAAGTTCTACACTTATACAGCCAGGTGCAATGAAAAGAGTCCCCGTTACTGTAACAGCCGATGATTACAATATTGCGCACAAAGTGAGTAAGTTACAATTTATAGTAACAGCGCAAGAAGATGCCAGCATTACTATAACCAAAGACAGCCAATTTTATAAAAATTAGTACAGTATATAAGCTCTATATAAACAATGACTTGAGCTTTACCTAGCTCAAGTCATTGTTTAATTCATTTAAAATAAAATGCTTTGCCGATTCTAGATTATCAAAAAGACAATCTTTGAAAGTAACGTCTCTTTTGGCGTTTTGCATTATTCGTTGCATTTGGCTTATAGCAATAGGTGATGTAAGCACAAACGCGCTAATTAAACAGTTGTTTTGCTGCATGCTGTGGCTTATGGCTACCATTTCTTGCTCGGCCTGTGGGGTTGCAGCTACAACGTTTGATGAGTCACTTATATAACCCCATTTTTCGCCTTTAAATGATTGAATGGTTTCAAAAAGCGCTGTTTTAAAATTACTTAAAAGCTCAAGTTCTAGGTTTCCGCTAAATTGTGCAATAACTATATTATTTTCAAGCGATAAATTAACGTGTCCGTTTTCATTTTTGTATTCCATTAATACCTCCTAAATTAGCTTTTTATCTAAATTTAGTTTAGCAGCCAATAGGGTACAAGCGGCTGCAAACTTATTAAAGTGCTTTAATATAGTTAAGGGCGCTTTTAATAACCGCTACTTGCGCCAAAATACATTCTTCATCTGTGGTTGTTGGACTATCAGGGTATACCTCTGTTGTGGTTACATAGGGTGCATCTGTAAAGCCCATACACAAACCTAAATCGCGTGCTGCGTAATTAATAACGCCAAATTGCTCTTGAGGGACGCCTATTAACTGGTTATTTTCATCACTCGGTGCAATGTGCGTGACCTTTGCTACATCTTCGATAATTACTTTTTGAAATTCAGGCTCAGGCTTATTGGTATCGGCCACTAAATAAAACCCATCAGGTATGTTCCAATTAGTGTTTGTCGTGCCTTCACGGGCAGCAAGTGCGGGTCTAAATTCACTGTTATCGCTGTCGGTTGTTTCGTGTAAATCAATATGAGCAACTAAGTCTACATTGAGTGATTTTACAAACGCCATAATAGCTGCTGACTCTTGTGCTGGGCTGTCTTCGTAAAATGAGCGGTTAGGATCAATAGCATCAGGGTTCCAGCGGTTTATTGTTTCATATCCCCAAGGGCTAATGCAGGGCGCAACAACAATATTAAACTGCTCAGAGTGTTGCATAGCGGATGTTTTAGCAAATCTAAGTGCGCCATGTACGCCACTGGTTTCGTAGCCATGTACACCACCGGTGATTAAAACAGTTGGCTTATTGGCATTAAAGTTAGGCGTTTTTAATATATATAATGGGTAAGTACCAGCGGCGTAATTAAGCTCGCCGTATTGCTCTATATCTAAGGTGCTTTTAAGGTCATTAATTAGCGTTACGACTTCGTTTTGGTAACTGCGTTTAATGTTTTGGCGTGCTAACCACTGGGCTTTATCGTTGTTATTCCATTTTTTGCCTGGTGTGCCAATAGGGTATGTGCTGTTAGTCATAATAAACCTTTATATCAACTGTTATTTGTTCTCCTATAAATAAGGAGGGCAATTACAATTGGTAAAATTACTTAATAAAGGCGTAGCTTAACGCTGAGTAAATTAGCGTGCAAATTAAAACGTTAAAGTCATATTTTTAATAGCGCGTGATTGCTGGGCTTTAATATAACTTTGGCTTGCGAACTCACCCGAAATACTACCTACTCGTTCACGCCTTACACTAACGGTTAAACTACACGTTTTACTTTGATCTACTTGCGAGCTGCTAAACATATCTAAGCTTTGCAAATCTATTTCAAGGCGCGAAGTGCCAAGCGCAAAAAGCATTGATTGTAAAAGTGTTTCATTATTATTGTTAGTGCAGCTACTGCTAAGTCCTACTTGACTAGTACTATTGGGATCAGTGCCATCTAACTGAACTGTAAGGGGACTATTAATACTAAAAGTTTGGTTGTTACTCGGGGTTAAAATAATAAAATTTAAAGGTAGTTCCACACCTGAATTCGCATTTATGCCATCGTCTCGTTTAAATTTTATATCAAACTGTTGGTTATCATCAGTAGCATTTATATACGCTTGGTAATCAACGTCTAAAAAGTCGGTATCTTTTGTAAGTACAATAGCAGTGTTATTAACAACAGCTTGCAATGAGTCGCTATCGCTTAAAATAATGTTTGAGCCATTAGCATCTCCCGCATTTAGCTCTGCGTTAACACGCGTGCGGTTACCGTCAGAAATCAGTTCAAAGCCTGCCCAAATTCCTTTTGTTTTTACTAAATTCGACTCTGTTTCTGTTGTACAGGCGCATAATAATAAAATTAAAGCAGTTGTGGTAATGCACTTTTTAAGCATGTTAGCTCCTTTTAACCACTGAATTAGCTATAAGTAATTGTTTAATTGCGGATATACCTGGTAAATATATTAAGTGTATTTGTGCATTGTTACACAACACACTATCTGTAAATGTTTAAAATTGTTAATGGTTGTGAGTAAAATGATAACATTAAGTTTTAAAAGTCAGCCTGCTAAGAGGTTGCTTGATAAATGGCTACTATTTAGCGTTAAATGTAATATAAAAGAGTATGTTACAATCAAGCCAAAGCATATCTTCATATTGAGTATTATGGCGCAGTATATTGCTACTCCAAGTTGGCTAGGCCGTTTTTTTACCCGTATTAAACACGTAACTATTGAACAAGAGCGCCTTGTTGTGCATTTTAGAAGTGCTCCCGCACGGACATTTTTAATTAAAGACTTTGATAATTACTCAATACTTAAAAATCGTTTATTTAGCGCCAAAATTAATTTGTGCGATAGTAGCAATACATCAATTAGCTTTTTAAACAAAGCACAAGCTAAGTCTTTAAATACCGCCCTTAATACGCAATTTTCAGCCATGCTTGAGCAAAAAGTAAATAACGCCAAGGCTTTGCTAAAGCGTTATGCTTTAGATGAGTTTTTACGTGATAGTTCCATGAAAATACTTAATAACGAAGTATTTTTACTTGCTAAACAATACGCTCAAAGTACAAATACATGGCAACAACACTTATCGCCAAGCAGTATTAAATTTTTAAATATACTGAGCTCCACACCCAATACTCACGATGCAATCGCACAGCTGCGCCATAAATATGAAAAAAAACAGCTAACTCTTAAAAATGACTTTTTTAATCAAGTAGAGTCAAATCCATTAACAACAGAGCAGCGCTTAGCGGTTATACGCGATAACGATAAAAACCTAGTATTAGCGGCAGCAGGCACAGGTAAAACATCTGTGATGGTCGCAAAATCGTTAGATCTAATAGCGTGTGATATTGCCAAGCCTGAGCAAATTTTGGTGCTGGCCTATAATAAAACAGCAGCAAATGAGCTTAAAGAGCGCTTTATTAAACGCGCCACGTATGCAAAATTGCATACCAAAGCACCCACTATTTTAACGTTTCATGCGCTTGGGCTTAAATTATTACAAAGTGCTAAAAAGCCAATCGAATTGTCAAAATTTGCAACCGACCCAGTTCAATTAAATAGTTGGTTAACTGGGTGGGTAAGTAAAAAAATACAAACCGAGCCACAGTTTTTAAAAGCATTTGTAGATTTACTCCATGAGCCGATTGATATATTTAGCTTTAAAGATAATGCACAGTACGAGCGGTACGTACGCGATAACGAATACCGTAGCCTTGCGGGTCATAAAGTAAAAAGTTATCAGGAAGTGCTTATTTCAAACTGGCTACATTTGAATTGCGTGGCGCACAGTTATGAGGTGAATTATCACTTTAATCAAGGCGCAGAGCTAAGTGGGCAATATAAGCCTGATTTTTATATACCTCAATACGATATTTACTTAGAGCACTTTGGCATTGATAGGCAAGGGAATACTCGTGCCGATATAGATAAAAAACACTATAACGAGCAAATTGCATTTAAGCGTAAGTTACATAAACAAAATGGCACCACTTTACTCGAAACCTTTCATTACAACTGGGTAGAAGGAAAGCTAGAGCAAACTCTCGCTAAACAATTAAAGCAGCATAATGTTGAATTAACACCTTTAAGTAACGACGAAATATTTCATACTTTAAATAACTCAGGACAGTTACAGCAAGGCATTGATAAGTACATAAAATGCTTACAAGCTATTCGAGTGGAGCAACTAAGTAATAAGCAAATAGCGCAGCGCATCAAGCAAAGTGGTATTAAAAACTATCAACAATATGCAAACTTGTTAGTGCAAATTCATGACGCTTATATAAATGAACTAAGCACGCAAAATGCCATTGATTTTGACGACATGATTATTCAAGCAACAAAGGCGATAGTAAGCGGAGATTTTAATATTCCATGGAGCCACATTTTAGTTGATGAGTTTCAAGATATATCAAGTGCGCGTATGGTTTTTTTAAATGCCATATTAAAATATGGCAAAGGAATACGCTTTACTGCGGTAGGTGATGACTGGCAAGCAATTTATCGGTTCTCGGGTGGTAATTTAGCGCTTACTACACGCTTTAATGAATTAGTGGGCAGCCACTCACTTACTATGTTGCAAAAAACATTTAGATATAACAATAGTATTAGTGATGTAGCGGGGCGCTTTGTAATGCAAAACCCTGAGCAATATAAAAAGCAGATCAGCACACATACGCAAGTAACCACACCACAAGTTATTTTGTTAGACGATTTATACCAAGGCACTAAATCGATAGAAATAAAAGTACAGCAGAGCATAAGCACTATTCAAAAAAACGATGCATCAGCGAGCATTGCCATACTTAGTCGATACCGATACATGTTAAATAGCGTGCAGCAGCATTTAAAAGATAAAAAGCATACAAACCCTCTTTATTTTTGGACATTGCATAGCGCTAAGGGGCTTGAAGCCGATTACTGTATTATTATTGGTTTTGAACAAGGTAAATTAGGGTTTCCTAGCGATAATCAAAATAACGTCCTGGTGGAGTCGTTATTACCAGTGCAAGATGAATTCACTCACTCAGAAGAAAGGCGTTTGCTTTATGTAGGTATTACGCGCGCAAAACATAAAGCGTATTTAATTGCAGACCCTTATGCATGCTCAGCGTTTGTAAAAGAACTAGTAAATGACGATTATCCTATTCAAATCGGCTCCACGTTGTTTAACAAGTCGCAACTAAAGCAAAGAGAGTGTAATACGTGCAGCGACGGATTAATTGTGCCAAAAACGGGTCAGTATGGTGATTATTATAGCTGTACTAATACGCAGATTTGCGAAACTAAACTACGAGTGTGTAAAAGCTGTAGTAGCCCATCAGTTGATAAAAACACGTACTCACAATGTGTGAATACAGAGTGTAAAACGCAGCACCCAATTTGTGAAAAGTGTGGTCGCGAAATGCGTAAACGCAAATCTAAGCACGGTGAATTTTTAGGATGCAGTGGTTTCGCTCTTAAAGAAGATAACTGTAAAAACACTCGGAAAATAAATGCTTAACGGCTTACAAGTAGGTTTACACCTGTCTATTTTATAGAACAATGTAAATAGAAATTATATTCATTTGATTGATTTTAACAAGCTATCAATGTCTAATAGAAGAATGAGCTTTAACTGTTGTTTATTATGCATTTTTTCAATAGATTCTTTTTATTAAATGACCATTATTCAGCCCCTGGTCAGGTTGCTAATTGGCGAATAAGTGCACTGCGCATTATTCTATCTTTAGTAATGGTGTTATGTTTTGCTGTGGCGTGCCACACGTACACAAGCGCTATTGAATTTAACTTAATTTATATTGTTGTATTAACAAGCAGTTTTTTTGCGACTGTATGCGGTTTACTTATAGCAAGTAAGCGTTTTTATCACTTTAGCGCTCATGCACTTTTAATAGCTATTGTAGCTGCTAGCGTGTCAATGAACTTATTTTTAACAGACCTAGAGCTTGCTAAAGTGGGTTCTATGTATATGTATTCCTGCCCGATAATAGCACTTATGCTACTTGGTTATAGAACAGCCCTTGCTTATGGCGTATTAAATATTGCGCCGTTTTATATGATCATCAATAACGTTAATTTATCGGGTTTAACCGGCATAGCGCAACAACTTCCCGACGCTGACTTATACATTACAGGGCTAATATTCTTATTTTTTAACATTTGTATTCCCCTTGCTGTGGCGCGCACTATTGTGGCTGCTAAGCGTTTAAACAAAACAATGATAAGCGCTAATACACACCTTAAAGATAAAAATGAGCTTTATCGAAGCCTGTTCACCGAATCAAATAAAGCCAAAATTATTGTTGACGAAAACCTTGTCATTACTGATTTTAATCAACACGCTATTGATATGTTTGGTATAAAAAAAGAATTAAAAGAAGGAAGCGTTAATCTTTCTCATTTATTTCCGGCCTTAGTTTTTGACGACTCTAATGCTCAAAATAAAATTGTGAAGTACAAAAAAAGCTATTTTAAAGCCTGCTACCAACAAATAACAATGAGTACTAACTACCGTGTATACGACTTTTACGATTGCACGCAAGAACAGCTCATTAAACAAAATTTATCGATGATGGAACAAGAAAATAAACGTTTACGCTTTAGAGACTCGCAAACAAAACTACCTAATAGAGAATGGTTTGAGCTGCAATGCGACAGATTAACAAGCAAATACCAAAAAGGTTTTTTTATCGTTGTTACCCAAAGTGCAAATAGTGAATACTTAAATTTAAAGCTCACTAAAGCCGACTCTCAAGCATTACTTATTAACGCGTACAAGCGTTTAAAGGCGATGGCAGATGGGCCGTTGTTGTGTGCCCATATAGGAGTAGGAAAGCTTGCTTTTATAATTGGCGCAAACTCGCAAAACGAGCTTGAAGATAAGCTATTAATGCAAATAAAAAATACATTAGATAAAACTTATAATGTGTTTGGCACTAAGTGTCAGCAATCATTTTTATTTGGTTTTGCAAAGTATCCTGATCACGGAAAAAACAGCACAACAGTACTTAGCAATGCGTGCGAAGCACTTAAAGTTGCAAACTGTAATATGCCTCTAAGTGGTTATAACGAAAAACAATCACAAGCTTTTATCGAAAAATACGAAATTTCGATGTTATTAGATGAAGCGCTTCAGCAGGGCGATTTGTCGGTACACTATCAACCTAAAGTAGATGCAACGGGTAAATGTATAGGGCTTGAAGCTTTAGCGCGTTGGAACAGTCCTATACTAGGTAATGTGTCGCCAGTGGTATTTATTCCTATTGCCGAAGAATACAGAATGGTCAGTAGGTTAACCGATCTGATTATTCAAAAAGTCTGCGCTCAAATTTCCAATTGGACTAAGGCGGGTTTACCGAGTGTGCCGGTGGCAATAAATATATCTCTAATTGATTTTAGCCAAACCGATTTTATGTCAAAACTGGTTAAATACCTTGCCGACTTCAACGTAAAGCCACCTCAAATAGAGTTAGAACTGACTGAAACCTCTCTTGAGGCAAACCAAGCGCATTCGCTAAAGCTTATGCAAACACTGCAATCGTGGGGTTTTACTATTTCGGTTGATGATTTTGGAGTGGGGTATTCTAATATTGCACGCCTTGCCGATTACCCTATTAACAAGCTCAAGTTAGATCGCTCATTAATCAGCCAAGTAACAAGCTCTACGCGTCAAAAAAGTTTAGTTAAAGCGGTGCACGTTATGTGTGAAGAGCTTGATATTAAGTGTGTAGCCGAAGGAGTAGAAACCCAAGAGCAAGTAGCAATAATGGCGCAAATGGGGTGTAAAGAATTTCAGGGCTTTTACTTTGCGAAACCAATGTCAGCCGAAAATTTTGCAGAGCATGTTAGCCGCCATGGCTTAGTGTTTAACCCCAAAGAGATGACGGCTCAACTTTAAATGTATAGCAGGTATTTTATTACCTAGTTACAGAGCTGTTGGGCGTTTATAGTTATTTCGCACTGATGAATAACTCCTGCTCCCCAATGCTGTATATCTGATTGAGCAGTACAGCCTGCATCTTCAATTAAAGCCGTATTGGCATCACATAAAAGTAGCACTGCGTTATCATCTTGTACGTTTACAATAAGCGTGTATTCCCCAAAAGGTGCAAGTTTGCTTAAATCGTTATTAACAGCGGCTTTTAATAACTCATCAGTTGTTGAATAGGATGTTTCACTAAATTTTAGTGTGCCATCAACGGCTGTAGCAATATCTTTTAATTGTGAGGCTAAGTCGGCCATCACTTCTGGATTGTTTTTTTAGGAGTGTAGCAACCGCTAAGTAATACTATGAGGCTTATATAAAGTAAGTGTTTCATTTTATTGGCTCCATACCGTCATCGTGTTGTGTTCATCGTAGCCTGTATCTAGGTTCCAATTTTTAATTGCACTGTAATCAGTATCTAAAAATACGGCATTGGCAATAATGGTTATGTAGTGCTGAATGTTACTAACGGCAAAGTCAAAAATATCGTTGTAATGCATAGGCTCGTGCGGCGTTTTTAGATGTTCAATAAAAGTGGGGTCTACTTCGTTTGGGCGAGGATAAAACAAGCCTAAATCAGCAGCAACATGGCGTGCACAGGCAAATAATCGATAGCTTTCTTCAACATTATTTACTACAAGCTGAAAACCGTTATGCCATGAATTAAAGTTAGGAGCGTGTTGTGCTGCGTAGCTTGGGTGAACCGTTAATAAAGCATGTCGCCAAATTTTTGCAATATCGGTATCAAAATTATCGTCTTTGTTAGTACAAGATCCAATATTTTGTTGCACGCGGTCAGCATAACCTAACTCACCTAAGTTTAAACGTTGCCAAATAAACGCGTCTTGATTCATTTCGCAGGTACGGTGCGCCGTTTGGTTTTGCGCGTAAGGGCCTACTTTTAATTCAACAACCGGATGCACTGTTATATCTGCAGCAACATGGGCCATATAACCGCATAACCAGGAAAAACACTTTTCAAATGCTTCACCTTCAAGTGTTTTACAGTATTCAATCATTGCTTTAAGTAAATCGCCTGTGTGCTCATAGTGCATTAGGTCGGCCCACGCATTTTGGCTAGGCTGCGCTACAGCTAAGTAAGGATAATCGGGGGCTACACAGCCTAGTTCAAGGTATGCTTGGCGTTGGCTTAAAATAAGCTTTGCTTTTTTAGGCATATCCATTTTAGCGAGTGACTTGGTTTGCGTTGCAATATTAACAGCAGTGATGTGCGCAAAAGCACCTGGCATTGTCATATCCTTATGATTTATTAATAAGGGTACAGATTAACATTGAGAGGGGGTTAAATAAAGCCAACTAAATGCAAGTATAGCGGGGTAAACACCTATTAAATTAGCTGCTCAACTAATTGGCCATTCTCGTATAATTTAGCATGTTGACGCTTATGTTCTTCAAATAGGTAAGCTCTTAGTTGCTCTTGACCGCTATGAATTTGCGTTATTTTAGCGGCTATACCTTGCGTGCTTTGCCTTACGGGTTCTATTTCCATCGAAATACTTTGTTTGTTAGGTAAAATAAATTCCATGTGCTGCGATTTATTTAAATGGTTACCTTTTCTGAGGGGTTTTAAAAACATCCCCGTGTTTGATATTGATTCAATTTTAAACCCTTGGCTTTTAATATTTAGCTCACTCCAGCGCCAACTGCGCAGCGTACCTTGTGTGTCTATTACTTCGGGGGCAGTTAAAATCGGTTTGATTATACCGGCGCTATCAATTTTCAAGTCCAACGGAAACCATAACTGATAGTGTGCAACCTCTGCGAGCAGGGTTAAATTAGCGCTACTAAGTAAGTGAGCAATATTGGCTGGTACTGAACTTTGTAACGTTAAAACGTGACTGTTGTGAGCATGTGACTTTGTATTGGGCTTAAATAACTCAGCAAAAAAATTTATCTCTTCATTAGAAAAGTCCATATTTCACCCCAGTTACATAAAATAATTCACCACCGTAATTTAAACAATGAAATTGGTCAATAAATGCTCCGTTTAAATTTGTTTAGATAATATTTACAAAGACAGAGGGGCAAACTAAACAATGTATTTAAATGCAGTGCTTAACCCGAACGTTTTTCAGAGACTTGAATTATTTAACATTTATAAAAATATATTTAGGCGCAAGTGGCTAGCTGTTAAACTACAGCACATTAGTTTTATTATTTATATTAGAGTTTACATTATGATATGTGCATTTTTACGTGATCAACAGCCGAAGTTACTGGGTATGGTAGTGGCATTGTTCGGTGCCGGTTTTTCAATAAATGCAGTGGCTCAAGAGCAAAGCCAAACTTTAATTTTAGTGGGGTCAGAGCTTACTACCTGTACTAGCGCCAAGCTTAATAATTGCCAAAAAGAGGCTGTTATTGATGGTAAGTCACATAATTTATATACACTTAGCAGCTCTCAAATAAAAAACATCGCGCAGCATTGGCCTAATAATAATGTTGAGGCAAAAACGGCTGTATTAAAAACACTTAAAACCATACAAAGTAAATCGTCAAATAGCGTATCAAAAACAGATTTACTCTGGCAGTGGCGCGATATAAATAATCAGCAATTAGAAAGTCTAACTCAGCAAGAGTACAACTTTGTATTTGATATGCTAGAAGTACCGCTACTTAATAAAAACGGTGAGCGTTTAAAAGAGCAAGTAAATACCGATTTTAATAATGAGGTTGCGACTAATAATATTTTACAATTTGTGTCGGGCAGTTTAAAAGTTAATAACGCAAAACCAACCATGCTTGCTATTACGGCTTCGAGCCGCGACCCTTATGAGTCGGCAGATGTAGCGCAAAGTCTTTTGGCACAATCAAATATAAACACTCAATGGTTAGCACTAACGCCAGCGCTTGCTAAAGCGATTACGAGTAACTCGTGCGATGAATTACCAGCGCTTAGAAATACATTAATGAATGTGTATAACCGTGAAGTGATTTATCCCGATCGCACAAAGGCCGAATACGCTTTATGTAAAAATGGCACTAATGCACTTGTATCACTTATTAAAAATAGTACCGGTGTGATGTTTAATAGCGGTAATGCAGCATTAACTCATAAGGTATTATTTGATCAAAACAATAACCCATACCCGTGGACGCAAGCATTGCAAACTCGCCCAGTAATTGTAGGTGAAGGAGCGGGCGCAGCAATCCAAAGTAAAGTGACGGGCATGCTTACAAATACGACAAGCCTTGAGGCACTTCGTAAAAGTGAAAATAACACTAATGCTGGTGGGCTGGGCAGTTTTAACTTTGGTGTACTAGATATTCAATTTAGCGAACAAAACCGTACATTTAGGCTTGCAGCAACGCTAAATAAAAACGAAGTGAAAAATACTAAAACAGAGATTCAACATGGATTTGGTATTGATGAAAATACAGCCTTAGTTGTTATCAAATCGCCAGAAGGTAGTTTAATAACCGTAATAGGCAAAAGTGGTGTAGTGCATTTGGCTAACCAAGGTAAAGCCCAACCTGAGAGTAAGAGCTATAGCTATTCGTACTGGCCTACAAGCAGTGTAATTGAAATTACCAATAACACGTTTACCTTAAGCGCACGCACAATAGATGAAGCGTTACCCGCTATAAAAATACCTCCACTGCCAGTGCAGCGTTTTGGCTCAATTTTAACAAATTCAAAACTGCGTTCACTTACTCAAGCTATGTGTTTAAGCCAAGAGCAAAGTGCGGTAGCCCAACAAGACGAGTTTATAATTAGCCTTACAGCAACGAGTGACACGCAGTATCATCGCATCAATGCAAAAGAGTTTGGTTGTGCGCTAAGCAATTTAGAGTTAGCTATAAAGTCGATTTAGTGACTAACCTGAGCCAAGGGTTTAAGTTTTTGGCTCTTCTATATAAAATAGCCACCATAATGATTTAAAAGCCTTACTAAAAGAGTGTTAAAATGAATAAAGAGAATGATGTAATTTCTAGTCTAGCCGAATTAGAAAGCTTTTTATTAAATGTAGAAAACGGCGGTCTTGGCCTTAAGGGTGTTTCGGGCGTTGGTATGGCAACAAACAATAGTGATGGTAGTCGTTTTGTAGCCGTGTTTGACGATAATCAAAAATTACTTTTAGCGCGCGGTATTACAGAAGATGTATTCCAAACAGGGCAAGACATGGTACGTAATGGTGTAGGGCGCAAGCACTAGTACTTTAATAAAAAAGCGCTTAGAGCGCTTTTTTATTTTAATTTCAATAAATTGAAATTAAATGGCTTTATATAGATCCCACAAAGGCCACTTCAAGGTAATAACATTTAAATACAACCCCCTCAAAAACCACCAAACTAGCCAGCTAAACTCAGTTTTATTAAGTGCGCTTAGATAAATAAGATAGTGCCACGGATAAATTGTAGAATCAAAACAGATGGATTTTGGCTATATTTTGAAGAGAAGTTTAAGTTATTGATATAGAAGGAGTTTATACCAATTCGCTTAATTAAGTGATCTATTTTTAGGATGGAAAAACGTGTTGATAGCTAGGCAAAAAATTCGCTATTTAGTTGTTCTAAATGAGAATTTTTTAACACAGGTAGCGACACGTTTAGCCCCGCAAAATGATTAAGTATTATTGCGGATTGGTATTAATGGTCGGTATGGAGAGATTCGAACTCTCGACCCCTGCCACCCCATAAAAATAAAGATTAGATTTAAGTAGAAGTAAGTAGCTGCAAGTAGAACTTATTTTTAATTTAACTAATTGTTATAGTGTGTTTAAATTTAATTTATTAGTGTGGGTTAGCTCTAAGTAGAATTAAGTAATTGAATACGGGCGATGCTACATATATGCTGCATGTACTTTATGTTTAATATTTGGTGCTACATATGTCTGTCGTGAAAATGTTATTAACTGATTCGTTATTAAGCTCAGTCCCTGAACCTATTAAACGGATAAATGACACAAAGTTAAGTGGATTTCATGCACGTGTAGGTAAAACACAAAATGATAAAAAGCGCAAAATTGCACTTTACTTAAATTATCGTTTTGGTGGCATCAAAGGTAAACAGCGTAATTACCATTTAGGATACTTTGGTGAGTGCGATTTAAAAGATGTCCGCAAGGAAGTCGAAAGTCTAAAAGGGCGAGTTGCTTTAGGTGAAGACGTATACGAAACAAAGCAGCTATCACTAAAGCAGCAGTTTATCGAAGATACATCACCAACCGTTGAAGAGCTTGCCCAAGAGTTTATTGAAAGAGACATTAAAGTTAACCGAAAAGACGTAGATCCTGTAATGAGAATGTTCAAAAAAGACATTTTGCCCTTTATAGGCAACTATAAGCTCAAAGAGATAACTCGGCGTGACATTCTTAATAAGGTGCTTGATCCAATAAAAGATCGAGGTTCAAATACCCAAGCAAATAAAACACTCTCTATTTTAAAACAAATGTTCGACTTTGGTGTTGAGAGAGACCTTATGCAGGGCAACCCGGTAAGCACTGTTAAAAAGAAGAGTGTGGGCGGTCTTGAAAAGTCGCGAACCAGAGCGCTAGAGTTTGACGAAGTGATTCAAGTTTTTGAACGCTTACCAAAGCTAGGTGTTAGCCAGCAAGTTATTTACGCATTGAAGTGTATTACTTTAACAGGTTGTCGGCCAATAGAAGTTACAGGCGCACAGTGGCAAGAATTTGATTTTGACAAAATGATATGGACAATCCCAGCCGAGCGCGTAAAACAAAACAAAGATGGCGAAAGAACCCATAAAGTACCGATCACTCAAAATATGGTTTTTTTGCTTGATGAGCTGCGGGCAGCATTTGGCTATCTCAATTCTAAATATGTATTTCCGAGTACAACAACGAATAAATCAGGCCCAGGTGAGCAACCAATTGACAGGCACTCACTATCACGCTCTATAAGCCGTAAACTAGAGCAATTAGGAGTACCAAAATTTGTACCTCATGACTTGCGAAGAACGGTTGCTACACGGTTAGGTGACTCTGACATAGGAGCTGATCCCATAGTAATTGAGAAAATACTCAATCATCAATTACAAGGTGTGCAGGGCGTTTATAATATGCAGGAGTATATGGAAGCTAGAAGTAAAGCTTTGGAAGAGTGGGGGAATAAGATTAGTTCGTAGCTATATATTAATATTGTGCAATTTACCCCGCGCTTATATATTTATGCCGATTTAATTTAATAGATATACGATATTGAGTAGCTGGAATGTTAGTAATTATTACTTTGGTTTATTAAACAAAATGTATGGAATAGCTTTTAAAATTCATGTGATCATTGTTTTAGCTATATCCAAACTCTAGATGTACTTCATTTACATTATTTAGTAGTGCTCCTCATTTGAATAAACTTTTAGATGTTGTTTGCTTAAAATCAACCCAACTTATAATTTAGTCTTATTAAGTGCATTTATGTTCACAATGATGTAGTCTATTTTTAATTTAGCGAGTAGTATATTTGCTCTAATTAACAATATGATTCCAGTTATAATCATAGACTTGAAAGCTAAATTTTGAAGTGTATAACCATAGATGCTTTTTGATAAGTACCATGGTGGGAGAAAATAACATAAGGGATAGTGAGAAATTGATGATGGTAGATTTGCATAATAAAAGTATTCTTGTTTCTCGGCTTAAGAAAGAGAAAAATGGTGTGACATTCCTTTTGGGATCCGCATTTAGTCAAATTACTAATGGAGCAGGTATTCCAAATGTTGATGAGGTGCTCAAATTCATTGAAGATTTTGCCAATGAAAATGGCTTACTTGATGAATATTGTAAGGTGTCTCAGACCTTCTCTCCTCAGGACAGATACCAGAAATCTTTTAGTTTAATTGCTGGTCTATGTGGACAAGATGCAATTAACGAAATTATTAGACGGGTAGTAGAAAGTAACTTCGATGAAGATGGAAAACAACAAATTCCTCAAGCGGTTAAGGATTTTGTTTCGAGTGTTAAAAATAAAAACTTACATGTAAAAAATATTATTACTACAAATTTCGATACACTCTTAGAAGAAGAGTTTACGAATCAAGGAATACATTTTAATTCTTTTAGCATTGTTGCTGACACTCAATTAGATGATGAGATTAATAGCAATATTAATATTATTCATTTGCACGGTATCTGGGATAGAGGGGATTCTATGCATACAACCTCTCAGTTAAATTCAGTCCGAGATCGTACCGAAACCTCGCTTCAGGAGCTAATTAGTAAGCAAACTATAGCGATCCTTGGATATAGTGGTTGGGACGATAGCTTTACACGCTCTTTAGCGTCTACGGTGATAAATAATAAGTCAAATTATAACCTATTATGGTGCTTCTTCGAAGCAAATGATGCCGTTATAGAAAAATATCAAATTGCTTTATTCAATAAATTAAAAGACGCAATAACTCGTGGGCGCATAAGCTTCTTTAAGGGGATTGATTGCAACGATGTTTTTAAAGAGCTTTCAGCAGTAACCGAACTAAAAAAAAAAGAAATGCTGAAAAAGAGTTAAGTAGAAGAATTATAGAAAATGTTAACTACTACGACGTCGAAAATAGGGGGTATAACCGTAAAGTCAGAGAAAGTATTAGGCGCAAATCTGTAGATATTTTAGCTAAAGAAAATGCTCTATTTATTAGAGCTCCTCTTGGATACGGTACATATGATTTCATATCATCATTACAAAGTTTGGTTGACGGCAATAGAACCAAATGTTTACGAGTAGACTGCTCTGAATTGATCTCTAAGAGTCAAATTGAGCATCAAATTAGTATCGATACTGGTCAATCCATATCACAGCTCACATACCTATTAAATACTAAAAGTGAAGATGTTCATTTTATTATTTTCGACAAAATACGTGGAAATATGAATGTCGATGCTTTGATATACCTTTACAACTTACCGAGCATGCTTACAATTTTTAGAAAAAATTTATTTTTTATTTTTACTTCTAGTGTAAATATTAAGCAGTTTAGAGGGGTTGAGGTTGAATTGGATGCTATGAGTTTGCTCGATACAGAGCTAATTCTTTATGATAGATTTGAACAATCTCATTTTACATCGACTCAAATATTTCAAATACACGAACTTTCTGAGGGTGTAGTTGATAAACTAGAACAAATAATGGACTTTTTATCAATTAGCTCAGTAGAGGAAGTATTGTTACATGATGATATTTTTGATGATCAATTTCACTTAGAGCACATCCCTAAAACGATGCTTAATCAAATTGATGTTTTGTTTTCAGATTCATCAAAAGCACTAACTCTTAGGATGTTAAATATTCTCTCAATCCTTAAAAATGGGGAAACATTAACAAATCTTAGAAAAGACAAAATGGGTTTGGGTCTTAATCCTAAGAACACGCAAGAACTTATTCGATTTGAATTAGCCACAACTATCATGATTGATAGTTCATCAATGCTAATCAAAGTTAATCCTATAATAAAAGATTATATTCTTAGTAAAATATCTCGAGAAGAAGTTGTAGAGATTTCTAATGCATACTTGAAAGTTACATTAATTGAGACTCAAAAAGGTATAAAGCTTAGCTCAATCAATCGTAAAATATACCAGTCTGGGTATAATACTGAAGAAGATAATACTTGCACATTACTAAATTATGCTCTCAAAGCTTGTCAACAAGATATTGAAATAAATAAAAACACAGGGGAGTCTAATGAGATGAACCTGAGAAAAATGAATAAACTTTCCTACTATAGTAATTCTTATGTGTATATTCTTAGAAATTCATCTCGATTTGCTGAGGCTATTTCGGCTGTAGAGAATTTAATAGAAATTATTAAAGTCGTTGATGAAGGTAATCTATATAAATACTATGAACATATTGCTTCTTCGCACCGAATAAAGTCTAACTATCTTGAAGCTGGGCATTACTTAGATTTATGTGAAAAACTTTGTCCTAAAGAAGATAAGCAGACTTTAGAAAATATCTACACTGAAAGACTTTACTTATTGGAACAAAAAGATTTGAATGCGGCTATTAGATTAGCTAAAGAAAATAAAAATAACTACCATAAAAACTCTATCGCTTACATATCATCAGAAGTGATACTTGCTGAAAGTAAAGCGAGTGACTTGCGGATTCGAACGCTAGTTAAGCTAGAAAAACGTGCAAGAAATTTTGGTTTTAATACTTTGGCAAATAATATTCTATTTACTATTAATAACGATCGAAGTAACGCTGAAAAAATAAACAATCTAGATAAGGCTATTAGGTCGGATAACAGCGCTTACAATTTTTGTCGAGCTACAGTATATAAATACCAAGCGTATATTGAATGTGAGATGATAGATAGAATTAAAGATTCAGATATTGGTGAATTGCTGAATATTTACAATTATTTGTACAGGCAAAAGTTTGAAAATTTGTTTAACAAATGCCATAGAGTACTTTGGAATATTGCAGAATACCATCAACGAAAAGATATCATTCATTTAATTTTCTTCAAGGGAACTATTGTATGGCGATTAAATTCAGATCATGAAAGAGAGAAAAAGTATCACTCTTTATTTCAAGGGTTTTCACAGGAAAAACTAACAGTACTGGACAACTGAGTATATAAAATAATTATTCAATTAAATAAAGAGCTGTATAGCTAGGGCATGCTGATCTTTTGTGTTTAATTTTACAGCTGTATGTTTGGTACTTGGCAAGGCAGAGTCTATGTTGTGTACTCCCCATAAATAAGTGATAACGCGGCATAAATAAATTGCGTACCAAACATGCGCTACCCGAAAGGTTCTCTTGGGGCGACTAACTCTTTGTTACTAGATTTTTACTTAGCCCACTAGGCTACAAATTTCACGCCGCGATTAAATTGTTCCTAGATTGAATGAATTTCAATCTACAAAGATCAACACGAGCAAGTTTAATTCAAATCATATTTATTTAGTTCTTTAATTATATCTCAAATAATGCTCATATTATCCTTCTACGCTTAGGATTATTGGAATAAATATTTAAGTTCATGGGCTTATACGAATAGATCCATTTTGTAATTATCAGATCAAAGCTGGTTCAAAAAATGATCATTAATCTATCTCAGATAAACCTCAGTAATCTCAGGTCTAAAATGCCCCATTTCTTGTGAAACGGTCTCTAATGCTATTTGATATGGATATTGGTTAAGTATCAGCTCTAATAGTCTTTCTTGTGCGTAGCTGTGCCTTAGGCCGTGAGCGCCATTGGAAAAAGAGATAGTTCGGTTTGATGCTTTATTAAATGAATCAGACCACTTTTTGCCACCTCCAATATCGTAGCGCTGTAAGTAGTTTATTTTTCTATCAACAACAGTGACAGGTTGTTTAAATTTACGAAGTTCTAATTTAGCTGATAAATCGTGGGGTATTAGTACTTCGCGTGTTAAGCCTCCTTTTCCTGTTACGGTATATAGCACACCGTTTCTACCAGACCATTTTGAATCAAAAGCTGGTCGTTTATCTGCTTTGCGCTCTTCAACTTTGGCTATGGTCAATAATTCATGCGCACGAAGCCCCGAAGAGAGTGCTATTTGCGTTGATAATGAATATTTAGATGTTTGGTGCTTACTTATTGTTTGTGCTTGCTCTGTAGTGTAGGCGCGAGATTTAAGAATTTGCTGATTAATTGATTTAATAACAGGGAGTGTTTGCTTGTCTTTAAGTTTGCCGTTTAGCCTCATCATTGCTTGTATAGCTTGCCGCTCCATATCCAGTGACTTTTGACCTACTATTTCTTTTCGGTAATCTAAATAATTGAGTGCTTGGTCTATTGTCATTGCCTGAATACCGTTTATGCCAATATCTTTAGCCCATGAAGCAACTGTGCTAAGTGATTGCTCATAGTTTCTGGCAGTTCCAAGAGACTTTATAAGCTTACTTTTTGTAAGCCCTTTTATGACATTGTGTGCTTGAGTTTTTGGTTTCGCAAATTTAGCCATGTTTTTTAATCCATCTTTGAATTGTTGACCAATGAGCATTGATACCTTTACGCTTTAGCCAGCGCTGAAGCTCGACAATGTTAGACCCTTGCTTGTAAATTTCTATTAGCTCAAATTTATGTTTATCAAGCTTAGATGCTTTTTTACGGTTTCCAGCGATTAGCTTGCTTTCAAATTTTAGTTTTTGGACTTCGATTAGGGCATCGAATTTCATGGGATCACTCCAGTCGTATTAAGGTTGTAAGATTGACTGGCAATAAAGCTCAGCGGCACTTAAGCCTATTCGCCCCTGTTTTTCGCACATGCGAAAGGCTCGGACTGATCTCGCCTGATTATTAACCTCATTTCTACGTGTTGTCAGCAGCTGGAGTGCGCCGTTTTTGGTTGGTTACTACCTTTGAAAAGATAGTATTTACCTCGTTACTACGTGTTGAAGGCAGCTGAATAGCGCCTGTTTTTTTCTGGCTCGTTAGAGCTTCAGTAACAATAAGATTACCACTTTAGAAATATTTTTCAATCTGCAAATAAAACCTGCGTATAAGAGTATGAATGTGTTGTCCCCCGCTATGTGTAAGCCGATTTTCGGCTTCGACATAGCGGGGGACAGGGGCGAAGCCCCAATGTTTAAAGAGAGGCTATTGCTCATGATGCCTCTCTTTAAAAATGAATTTGCTATATGTTGTTAGAAAATAAAGCTTTGGTATTCTTAGAGGTATTTTAAAGCATGCTATTTGAAACTATGATGAGAATAACCAATATAATAATTACTCCATATATGGCGTGGATTCGATATGTTATTTTTCTCAGTTTATCTATGCTACATATTAGCTCTTCTATTTTTTCTGTTTTATCAATAACAACTTTTTCGATCTTTTTATTCTTACTTTCTGTTTCTGAATGAGAAGCTATAATGCTACCGCCAGCGCCGGTACAAGAAAAAAGAGCTAAATTTTTGAAAATTTCAAATTGTTGGGCAAAGTATCCATTCATATACTCACTGAATACCTCTGGGATTACTGCACCCCAAAAAATCCCATATAAAATTAAAAATATCCCTTTTAGAAACTTCTCAATATCATGCTCTAAAAGTAATATGAAAGGTATTGTAAAGCCTATTAAAAGGGATGGATATGCAATAAATATCCATCCTTTGAACAAGCTAAATGGGAAGATAATTAAGCCGATAAATAGTGAAATATACAAAATTAATTTAACTCTTACTGCTTTTTTCATAAATATCCATTCGGTTAGTTTATTTTTTAAAGTGCAGAATTAAATCTACTAGTGCATCCTCTTCACAGTAAAAAAAGGCTGTTGGTACTTCTAATACTTTAGCTAGTGCCCGTACTGTTTGAAAGTCGGGTGAATGCACGCCTTTTTCGTACTGATTCATTCTAGGCGACGCCGCGAATTGATCCATCCCTGCCAGTATTCCTAGTTTTTTTTGCGAAAGTCCTTTTGCTAGTCTTGCCTCTTTTAGCCGTTTTGGAAACGGTGAACCATCATTCGTTTTCATTATATTTAATTCTTAACTTGAAAACTAAGAGTTTCTTAGCTTTAATGTGCTCACGATACTAAGGAATACTTAGATAGAGGCGAGTGAAGCAAATGTTGTGGAAAGCAGTTAAGTTTATAGGAGCCGTTACGGTTGATATTTTACTGGATGTTGATGATAAGTCTGAGCAAGATAAGTTCATTGATGAATACAATGATGGAACTGGAAATGTCGATCATTGCGGTGATAGCTACACAGAGCAAGAAGCGCGTGACGCTCATAGCCGTGGTGAGTTCTACAAATAGTTTTGACAGTTGCTTTTTTAAGTGCAATTGTTAGGTGGGTTTTTACACAAAATACAGGCTACGCAGTTGAAAAGCTGCGTAGTTTTTTTATGATTAATTTTAATGTTTACGCATTTTTACCTGCGATTGATTTTTTATATATTAAACTGCAAGGTCAAGATAATAGCCGTGATAAGTTATTATCAATTAGAGATAACTTAAGTAAGCTTAATGAAGCACAAGTACTTAGTGAGCTACTTACCTTAGACTTTATGTTTTACGATTATAGTAATGAGCAATCAGAGGTTTGGGATATACAATTAGAGTCTTTTTCATCGTTTTATAATCGTTCAGAAAAAGTGAAAAAACGCGATAATTACTACCCTGAGGCACATGTTCAATCAGTGTTTAAGTGGATGCTTATGCTTTGTGATGATTGTAGTAATAGTTTAAAAACCCATCGTTCAGTAATTCATTAAACGGCAAAAAAAACTTAAAGGGATTTATTATGAAAAGAATTGGCGATTTAGAAATTTACGTAGGTACTAAAGAAGAATATGAGCTTGCCAAATCAAAGGGCATGAAAATTGTTTGTGCTTTAAACAGAGCAAATGGTCATGTAACTCACCAATCTGTTGTTGGTTGGAGTGGCAGGGGATGCAACAAAGATAACCCTTACTACTTATTTAAAGAAACGGAGGAAGCGATTTATTTAAACATGATTGATGGTGATAACCCTGCATATGTAAGTAATGAAATGATCGATCCTGCGTTAGGCTTTATAAAAAGAGCTTTAGACAATGAAGAAAAAGTATTTATCTATTGCAGCTTAGGTGAATCTCGAAGCCCATCTATTGCTTTAATGTATTTACTTGAAAACGGTTTAATAGATAGGGAAGGCGCGGATAAAGTATTTCGTGAAAACTACTACAGTGAATATAAGCCTAAATTTGGAAACTTGGGCTACATTCAAAAACGGTGGTTATAAACAGAGTGTTATAAAGTTCAATACCCGTTAGAGGCTAAACTCCTTGATTTATACTCCTAAGTAATTTAAATTTATAAATAAGCATATGTTATATGCTTATTTATAACGCGAAGAAATTTCCCTATTTAATTAAGTTCAGTACATTCTACCTATCACTTTCACAGTGAAAAAACAGGCGCCTACGGGCTGCCTTCAATACGTAACGAGTTACATACACGTATGTGTATGCAATTAAGCCATATCTATGTGGCGCATTTCTTCGCTTCTTTAACGTATTGGAGATTGTTATGCCTGGATATATTACCGCTCAACAAGCAGCTGCTTATTTAAGCTGTTCTACTCAACATATTTATAATATTCGTAATAAAAGTAAAGCCGCTTTAAAAGCGGGGGATCAGCAGTTGGCTAAAAAACTTTCGCCTGAAAGTATTAAGTTAGGTAACAAACTACTATTTGAAAAGTCGACTTTAGATACTTGGCTTCGAAAGTATGGTGACCGCACATAGCTTGCTAATATGGCAGGCATAAAAAATTATACTTCTTGCCTGCCATGTTGATTACTTTTGACATAGGTATTTTTATTATGAATTTAGCATTACAGCCATTAGTGGTTGAGAATAAGTGTGCTCAGTTGCTTTTAACCCAAAGATTATTTCAAACCACACCACCTAGAACACTTAGTGCAGATATAAAACATGAAGCACGTTATAGGTATGGTGATTTAGCGTTAAAAACTCATAAATATATTCAGATAAACCCTAAAAACATCGTGTTTTGGTTGGTTTTTGACATTGATGATGAAAACACTTTCAGCTGGGAAGATAAGTTATTACCGCCACCGAATATAATTGTAAGTGGTTTAGACCGAGCTGATAGCTCTAAAGTAGTTGGTGGTGCGCATCTATTTTATGCAGTGCAATTTGTACCTTCATCAAATGCATCGCGTGAAAAACCTGTCAGGTTTTTAGATGATGTAAAAAAAGGGATGACATTGCAATTAGGCGCTGATGCAGACTATTACGGCCCTTTGAGTAAAAATCCTTTAAATTCAAGTTGGAATACATCTTTCCTTCATGCACATGAATACAGTCTAAATGAATTAAATAATTATTTAACAAAGGTGACAAAAAAACGCCGATATGACTTTGATTGGTCTTTGGTCGCTGAGTCGCGAAACTGTATGGTATTTCATGAACTCAGATTCATAGCATATGAACGCATTAATTATGCGAAAGAAAATTGGACATATGAGCAATGGGAAAGTCATTTATTTAATATTGCTCAGTCGTGTAATGAGTTCAGTTCGTCAGACCTTCCTAAAATCCACCCATTAAACCACTCCGAATTGAAAGGGATTGTTAAGAGTGTGGCTAATTTCACTTGGTTTAAATATAGCTCGTCAAATAACCGTGGGAGAGCCGGACTATTTTTACTGCAAATTAAGATCGTAACTAAAAAACTTGCTCAACAGCAGGGGGCTAAGTTTACACACAAAGCACGTAGAACAAACACAGAGGAAAAAATCACTAAAGCAATAACGAAGATACAAAGTGAAGGGAAAAAGCCTTCACAGGTGCTTATAGCCAACGAAATAGGAATGACTCGACAAGCTGTTGCTAAATATAAACATCTACTAGAAATATGTTAATTATGCTGCACATCAGGGTATTAGGAAATAAGATAGGGCATGATGTTACATATTAAAGTTATTTATTTAATAACTACATATGAACGAGCTGAATTAGCTGTAAGTAGTGAAGCTACATATATGCTACATGTATTAATAATATTTAGTGTGCGTGTAGCAATATGTATTTTATTTAAATTATAAGTACTTAATATTTAAATAAATTAATGGTCGGTATGGAGAGATTCGAACTCTCGACCCCTGCCACCCCATGATGTGACGCTATATCGAGTTAAGTTATTGTAATTTATACATTATAAATGCAATTAACTGATTTTATATACAGTTAATTTTGCAATTTTTATCATTTTTACAATTCAATAAAATCAAGCGGTTAGAGCGCTTGTTACAAATTGAGTATTTACGTTATCAGTAAAACTTAATATAAACAACCCATTAGAAAATCTTAATCAAAAACCTCACTTTCCTCAGTAAGCTAGTTTACCTTTCCAAACTCGCTTATTAGACTTATACTGTATAAATAAACAGTGTTTTATTTTGGTGTGTGTATGTTTGTTATTCCTATTTATATTGAGGCGGGTATTACTGGTTTTGAATCGCCGGCAGCGCAATATAAAGAGCTGGGCTTAACTTTGGATGAGCTACTTATTAAGCATCCTGATGCTACCTTTATAGGTTTAGCGTCGGGGCAATCTATGCAGGGGGTAGGGATATTTGATGGCGACTTGTTAATTGTTGATCGTGCTGTTGATGTAAGTACAGGTGATATTGTGGTTGCCACTTACAATGGCTGCTTTGTTTGTAAAATAATTCATAAAGAAAAGCGTTTGTTGCAATCGGCCTCAGATGACTACGCACCAGTGTACATATCACCCGAAGATGGCTTTTGCTTGGAAGGTGTGGTTACAAGGAGTATTAGGTTACATAAACCTTGTGTAGAGTTTGATAAATTGTAAGCGTCAGTGTTTTTTAATTTATATCAAGTGAGACACCAGCATTTACAGCTAACTTATCAAGAATTTTTGAGTTTAGTGGCCAGTTGTCTATGAGCGTATGTGTTCTTTTTATGATCAAATAATAAACATAAAGCACAATGCTTTGTGAGTATAGAGGGTTAGAAGGAAGATCTGATTTTATCTCATCTATAAGGTGAGGGTTTTTATCAAGTGTTCTTTTAACATCATGTATAGTATTTTCAGAAATATAACTATCAAATTCGTCCAAAATAACTAAAGAGGACTTTTGAGCAGGAAGAGGTAAAACTTCAGTGTAATCAATAAACAGTTTATCCAATTCATTTTGTAAGAAGTGCTTATCAGCAGAGGATGAGCCTAACTTATTATGAACATCTGAGAAAAAATCATCGGTAGTTTCTATTAGAGCCATGCTTTTAGCTACGGTTCTATGTACATCATGTTGCACAAGAGTTTTTGCTTTGTAAACAGCATCATGTGTTAGTTCTGCATATGCATGTTGAAGAAGCGTTCTAATCTGAATCTCACAGGGTGTAGATTTTTTTATAGTTATATTGTCGCTGATGATTTCATTTTTTGCTTTAACAACATAATGAACAGATTGATAAGTGAAAAGTAGAGGCTCTTTAGCTCTTTCAGAACTGAAATGACGACACTCCTTAAACTCCCAATTCGGATTAGATTCAATAATTTCAGTTATGGTTTTGATTTGATCAATTAACAAAACAACAAATCTGCAACCAACTTTATCTTCGATTTCATTATACGGATCTTTGTATTCTTTTTTTCTATTAAATGCTTTATCTAATAAAGAGTCTTCTGTCTTGAGGCGTGGAGTAGTCGGCAGTTTTAAGAACTGTGATAAGACTATGTTTTTTTTCTCTAGGGCCCCACATATTTCAGAAACAACAAATTTACCCCATGCATCGTACATAGGGTTTTCTTTTCTCCAAATAGATAAGAAGTTTGTTTCGTTCATTCTTGAGATATAATCTTGTCTTTAATAATAACTTTGGTCCAATTGACACTCATCTCATTAGAGTCCTTTTTAATCGATTCAATACTTATATAGTTTTTAAATACATCAGAAGGAGCTGTGATTTTTACATTCTTACTGAATGAAAGTTTTCGAGTTTTTAGCTTACTTTCAATGTGCCTTATGTCTTTAGTAAAAGAATTAGTCGGGAGCCCAATATCCTCTAAATAATCTGAAAACGTATCTCTATCTTCAAGTTCAAAATATCTATTAGCAAAATCTTTAGGGTTAATTATATCAGTATTTTCATACTTCAAATATGAAACTAGGGCATTTCGAAGATCATTTCTTTTTTCTTCTGTTATATCTAACTGATTCAAAAATTTTGCAGTTGCCTCAAAGAACTCTTTTGTTGTACGTGCACTACTTTCAGGGTAACCACATCCAAGGAATGTAGAATAGAAGTACTTTGCAGCCGCTTTACCATCTGTTTGACTTATTTGGGAATCAGAAACTAAGACATCCCATTTTTCTTTTAAGCTTTTAGTTTCATTTGGTTTTGTGAGCATGAACACGGCTGTTTTATATAGCTTTGTTGCAGGTGTTAATAACGCTTCATGTACCAATCTAAGAGTAATTTCTTGGGTCAGTTTATTCATTTTTTTTTCATAAGCACTATATACTTCAGCTTTCATCAAACCGATAAATGTTTTTGCAGGAATACCACCAAATGTACCTCGAAAAACAACTATTATTCCTCCCGGTATACTTTTTCGCTGTTGTGCAAATGTTAACCTTTCAGCTACATCATATGATAGATCTTTGAAGTCCTTGTCATTTGCAGTGCTAAGCTTATCAATTATTGATGGTAAATCACTTTTATCTTGATTAACTATGTCCATTTCCACTGCTTTAGAATTAGAACCTACAGCATTAATAAATCTTGACTCAAAAGTCTCCATCGCCTCTTTATCAAATTTAATGAATTCATTACTTCTAGTTGGTTTAATTCGAGTCTCACTAGCCTCCCTTTGATGGACTTGATGTATCATGATTTTATCGATTTTAATTTTTATTAGTGCCATTAGGCTCACCATTCTTATTAATGTTTTTATTGTCCAGAGAATGTGCAGAAGGAATGATTATTTTTCTCCATTCATTACCATCTTTTTCCCAAATTGATTGATACTTTTCGAATAAAAGCGCTATAGAACAAAATTCATTCTGTGATTGTCTGTAGCGTAATTCATTCATTAATTGATATAAATCTAAGAGCGTCGTTTTTTGTCGCATCCATAGTTTCTTGTAGTCAAAAACAGCCATCCAACTGTTAACGACAGTTAAAATAAAACCTAAAATTAGTGCCATGTTTTTTTGCAATTGTCCCAACTCTTCTTTTAGGTCTAAGCCTAAACATAACGTTATCGCCGCTCCCATAGCTATGGATAGTGCATTACAAAAATATGTTTTTCGTTTGTTGACTTTCACTTTAGATTTTAGAGTTTCTATACTTTTAGATATTTGTTCTTC
Source organism: Pseudoalteromonas sp. SG43-1 (assembly GCF_014164415.1). Classification (NCBI taxonomy): domain Bacteria; kingdom Pseudomonadati; phylum Pseudomonadota; class Gammaproteobacteria; order Alteromonadales; family Pseudoalteromonadaceae; genus Pseudoalteromonas; species Pseudoalteromonas sp. SG43-1. The sequence goes on from NZ_JACJFD010000022.1 coordinate 47,165, forward strand.
TAAGTAGGCGAAAGATGAGTTGTGTGACACTTTCTACTTCCTTCATATTAGGTAAACTGCGTTAGAATTGAAGTAAGGAGGGTATAAAAGATTATGTATTCAAGCTTCCTTACTAGAATATTTGTTATATTTGCATTTTTAATTTTTTTTGTAAATTAAATATATTCTGTATATAGGGCTAATCTTTAGTTTTGATTAGATTTTTAAACACCTCGATACAAATTAGTGGAGTTTCGCTTTTATAGCTTAGTGCTTGTGATGTAACTTGCTAAAGAATGAACAATTTTCCGGTTATGATTTTATTTTTAATCTTGCTTTAGGTGGCTTAGTGTCTTAAATTTAGATAAATTGTATTTCTAGTTGCAGGGATAGCATGGCTCGTAGAAAAAATAACACTTCAGAATTTTTAGATATGCTCTTCGAAATAACAGGCCATTTTTGGCAAGTTGGCGCATTTATTTCAATGCTTTTGTGGTTACTGACTGGCTATTTACTTAATTGGGGATATGGCCTACATACCAAAGAGCACACAACTGTAATTACTTCATTATTTGAGACGTTTTCTGTCATTTTTTATATTCCATTTCTTCTAGCTCTTTTTTTTGCTGTGGTGTTTTCATTTAAGTCTTATCAAACATTGAAAGCTCAAAATAGCTATTAAACAAATATAATGATCGTGATAAATTGGTCGAGATTCCTTTATTAATTTTACATATTTAAGTGAGCATGATGAAAAAATTCAGAGCATTATGGATAATGTTTGGTTTAGTGGCATTAATACAAGTTACTCTTGGACTGGTTATTTATTTTGAACTGCCTAATTGGGATGCTAGAAATTCCTTTGGTGGTATGTTTGGAGCTATAAACACTTTATTTACTGGGCTTGCATTTTGTGGTGTTATTTATACGATTGTCCTTCAAAGTAAAGAGTTAGAATTACAAAGGGAAGAACTAAAATTGACCCGTGATGAATTATCAAACCAACGAGGGGAGTTACATAGAGCTGCAGAAGCCCAAGCCAAACAAGCTGAACTAATGTTTCAAACCGCAAAAATCAATGCAGCTAGTGCGCGTTTAGAAGTAGCGGCTACTATGTATGTAAAAAATAAAAATATACCTAAAAGCTATAACATGAACGAAAGCCATGATTCACGAAACGCTCTAGCTGATGCTTATAATGATCTTATGCGCTTGTATAGGGGAAAAAACGATTGATTAGCACTTTGTTGTTCTGATTAATAAAAATTAAAACCCGCTGATTAGCGGGTTTTTTTATGGGCTAGCGTTTGTGGATCATTCGGCTTAAGCGTTCGTTGGCGGCTTTGGCTATTTGGGCGAGTTGGTAGGGTTGTATTTTCATACTTTCTCGTAGGACACCGGGGATTTTGTCGAATGAGGTGACCATATCATCAAGCGCGAGTGCTTGGGTATGGGTGGTTTTGCCGTTCTCTATTGTGAGCATGATTCGCTGGTAGTCCAGTGGGCTGGGTGTTTTGGTGATGGCCTGTTGTTGGGCGTCGAATGCGCGAATCACTTGTAGATGAAACTTAGGGCTTATCCACATGGCATAGGCGTAAACCAGTTCTTTACAGCCAAATGAACCTATACCACGCAATGTTTTAAAAGAGTTGCCCATATCTGGGCAACTGTTAATTTCAGTTATTAAATCTTGCGTTTGCTCTAAGCGTAAAAACCTATCGGGGCGGTGCTTGCCCTCACTGCCAGCAGCTTTATGTAAATCATTTAATGAGTAAAGCCCGTCATGTAAACGGATCTGTTTTGATAGAATTGATAAATTAGTCATATTTGACTCCGTAGGTAAGTAGTTTTAAACCCATCACCAAGGATGCCAATCAGATGGTGGTGGGGTGAACCGAGTTGGCATACCAGCTACCTACGGAATACTGGCGCAACCGAAGTTGCCACAGCCCACCCCACCATAATGAAATGGAGAGCATGCACAAAAAAACACGCTAAATATTAGGGCGTGTTGTGCTCCGCAAGTAATTTCCGAATGCCAATTCGGGAACCAGATTTTGCTGGTACGCGCTAAGTATGGGCTGACTGTTATTTTTTGTCAATATCATGGTTTATTTTGCCGTTGCTGGTTTAGCTTAGGTTTACCGTTAAATTAGGCACTTGCACCCATTCTATTTGCTTGCCGAATTCGGTGTAGACTTTGGTTGATTTGCTGTCTGAATGGCCCATTCTAGTTTGTGGATCCCAGCCTTGGGCTTTTATTAGGCGTGCTGAAAGGCCGCGTATTTCATGGTAGGTTGGGCGTTCTTCTGGTTTTAGGTTGTTGTATAGGCCTAGTTGGTCGCGTACGTTTGAAAATTCGCGGCTGATGTTTTTGCTTACGATTTGGGTTATATGATTTACCAATGCACTGGTTGGGTTTGAGTTCTTTTTAGGCAGCTTGTGCACGACATAGGGCGATACGGTGTTGTCGCGGCTGTTGTCGATAATGGCTTTTATTGTGTCGTTGATGGGTATTATTACGTGCGACGCTTCACTTTTATAGGTTTTTTGGCGGTGTATGGCCAGTTCGCCGTAAATTTTACCGTATTGGTCTGTGAGTGGTTCTTTATACCAAATGCACCCACAGCGCCCTGGCTCTGCTTTTTTTAGTTTGTATTCTATGCGCGAGACTTCGAGTACTGCGTGGGTGGTTTGCATGGTTAAGTCCATGGCTGTTTTTAGCCATAGTGGGGCGGCGGCGCGTATTTTTTCAAATGCGTTTACGTCCAGGGCTTTGCGCTTTTTGGCTTCTTTTGGTTTTTTAATTTTAAGCGCTGCTGGGTTGGTGGTCATGTGGCCTGTGTCTTTGGCGTAGTCGAATACGAGTTCAAGAAAGGTTAATTTGCGGTTGTATACGTTGTTACTGGCGCTTTGATGAAAGTGGTCCATGTAGTTAGTTACGTCGCTTAGGGTTATTTCTTCGCCTGGCATGGTGAAGTATGATTTAACGCGCTCGGCGTCGTTTAACCACGTAGATATAACACTGCTGCCGGGTTTTTTATCGGCGGTCATGCGCTCAATTATTTTATCTACTAAGCTGCTAAAGCTGGTTTTTGAGGCGGTGTCGTTGATTAGGTCGTCTAGTAATGAGCCGCCGCGCTTTATGCGGTTGTACTCGTTGGCGATGATAATTGCCTCAGTACGGTTTTGGCTGATTATTTTGCGCTTGCCGTTTACTAGTTTGAGTTGATAGCCGGCGTTTTTATCAAAGTATAAAAACGGCGGCAGGTCTCGGTTTTTGTTAAGTCGTTTTCTTGGTGCCATGTTAGCTGTTCGCTGCTAGTTGCAATGCAATTTCTTTTGCTTTTGCATGCGTTCCTGGTTGTTGGTCTTCGTAAATATACACTTGTTGCCCTGGGCCTACCAATTCACCTTGCACATAGCCGGTTGCTACCCAGTCACGAAGTGATTGATAGCTTGGGAGTGAATCGCCGTGGAAGTGTTCTTTTGCCCAACAACGGGCTTTCATTAATTTAGGCTTTTTCATAAGTCACCTGTTTGCAGTTCGTCTAAGTGGGGGAGTACTTCTAGTGCTTCGTCTAGGTCTTCGCACTCATAATTTACGCGACGGCCATTGGTGCGAATTTCAATAATAACGCCATCGGCATCTTCTAAAATTGTGATTACTTTTTTAGCCATGTTGGTTCCTTTATTTTACTAAATAGAAATGAATAGGCTCTTCAAGTTCATCTAATTTAATACCTGAATCATAAACTCGTGTAAGTAACTCGTTGGCTTCATCAAGTTTACTTTCAAGGCTTTCAATTAGCTTAAGTGAATCTTCGGCTAAATCTTTAATTTCAAATGATGTATATCCCTCACGGCCTGATTCATCTTCACAGATTATTTCAAGCTCACCTGCTTCATATTGCTCAGGTTCGGCCAGTGCTAATTCACTTAGAAACCATTTAATATTTTTCATAGTTTTACCTCATCAGTTATAAAACCAACACCATCAAGGGCTAAAATATATTTCATATGTCACCTGTTATTTAAAATGCTAAGCGTTCTTGCCTTGGCTGTTTTGCTGTTGGCCTGTTATCAGCATCAACCACTTCTATAAATGGCTCTTGCTGATATTGGTTGCACAGCTCTGTTATGAATACTTGAGTGCCGTGGGTTTGGCAGTGGCCATAACGGGTTTTTGTTTTAACTTGGCCGCGCCAGTCTGTATGTGGGCAGTGCGGATCGTCGCTTTTACCAATGTGTTTATAGGCCTGACAGCTAATACAGGCCTTTGGCATGGTGATTAAAGTGTTTGGGTTAGCCATCTACTTACTAATTAATGTTAAGAATGTGTTGATTGCTTCCCATTGCTTTTGATCGTATAAGGAAGTTAAGTTATCCCATTGATTAGAAATTAAACTCCATTCGTGGCCTGCTGTTCGTAGTAAAAACAATTGGTTTTCTAGCTCGCAAGCGCGGACCATTCTGATACAGCGACCTAGGTCGTCGGCATCTCTTGGATATGCGTACTCTTGAACGGGGATTTGAGGTGGAATACCACTATCAATTACATATGCCATAAAACACGAGCTTAGGCCTGTGTCGTCACAGTTAAACCATTCGCTAAGACTCATCCTCTCAGTTGCCATAACTTTTTCACGCTCGCACTCTTCACAAATTAAATTTGCGGCTTCAATGCACTTGTTAAAAACAGATGAAATTAATGGCATTTCAGGGTGCTGCCTAGTCAGCTCGGTGTTGATAGCTGAAATTAAGGACATTTGATCAATTGGATATACTTTACTCATGCTGCTTCCTTAGTGTGTTTAGGCTCTTTTACCTGCTCAGCCTGTTTTTTACGTTGATAGTATTGACGTATGCGGACCCGCTGTTGGGCTACACAGTTGCGTTTAAATTTGTGCATTGTTTTATCCTTCAGTTGGTAAAATTTTGTTTTAGTGGTTACGGTCATCAATATTGCTAGTTTAGTAATGACTATTGCCAGGGCGTTAAACCGAGCTTTAAGCGCTGTTCGTTCCACTTTCTTACCAGTTCGCAGGCTTCTTTTTTGAGCTTTTTGTTAGTTAGTAACTGTTTGATCTCGGCTTGGTCTTTGGCTTTAAAACTGACCAAGGTTTCGAGCGTTGCTTGCTCAAATTCAGTCATTACGCTGCTAGTAATGATTGCTGTGAACGGGTGTTTTCAATAAGGCTTAAAAACGCTTTGGTGACACACAGGTCGCGCTTGGCGCTGGCGTTTAGTGCCCATGTGCTGAGTACAGTTTGTGTATTTAGATCGACAAATACGATGATGCAGTATTTGGTACCTGATTCGTAAATGCGTAGTTCTTCACCTTGCATACGCTGGTTCATAAAGTGAATGCGTTGTTTTAGTTGGTTTATTACCAGTGATGTAAATACGTTTAGCATGGTGTTTATCCTTTTCCTGTTGTGTTGTTTGGTTGCTTACGGCAACCACTCGGCTGGGCTAGTTGGGCAAGTACGCGCCAGCAGGTTGTGAAACTATGGCCCTGAGTTACGCCGCGGTTGGTGGTGGCTCAGGGTATGGGTTATTGGCCGCTTTGATGTTTGGAATTACCAGTTCAAACGGGCATACCTTTTGGGCTTGTTTTAGCTTATGAAGTAACGGGGCTGTTGCGGCGTTATTTCGGGCTGTTGGGAATAAAAATACTTTGGTCATTGCTATTCTCCTTGTGCCGTTAGGCTGCTAGTAAGTCGTTTTGCAGTTCACGCAGGTGGCGTAAACGGGTGGTGCGAACTGTTCGGGCTACCCGAATAGTTCTAAAACTGCGCTCTAGGTCGTTATTTGCTGCGCTAATTAGGCAAAGCAGTACGCATACTGTATAGCGCAATACGCCTTGCTTGATTGCTTGGTGAACCGTTTGGCGCATGGAATGGGTGTTAAATTTAAAGCTGAGCTCGTTACACGCTTGGCGAACTGTGCACAGTTTTACACCCAACTCATCAGCGATGCTTTTTTGCGGTAGGCCTTTAGCGACCAATAGCAAGGTACGCGCCTGTTGAGTTGGTAAGCGTGAATAGGGCTTGGCGTTAACATGCATGCCGTCAAGCTGGTATCCGGTTTCTGTGCGTGTAGTGTTCATAATGAGTTCTAACAATTTAAGTTGTTATTTAGAATACAACTTAAATTGTTTAAGTCAATACAAATTACAATTTAAATTGTATTGTTGTTTAGGTGGGATTTTTGATGGGCATAAAAAAACCGCCGAAAGGCGGTTTTATAAGAGGGCGATTGAGCCTATAACTTGTCTAAATTTTTCTCTTCTATTTTTTTGCTTATATCTTTACCTAACTGCTTAGCAGAAAACTCTATAGCGTGGCTTACTTTATAATTTTCCCCAGATACCATATGGTAAATATTAGTTTTTTCTAACTCCCATTTGCTGAATTTCATTAATGCACCAGCAGCCAATGCAGTTCCATAACTGTTTGGATCATCCTTAAATATGTCGTTAGACCATAAATCCCTAGAATCCATAGGTTCACCGTATTTCTTCTTTAGTAAGTCGTCTATGGTTTTAAAGTCTCTAATAAAACCGTTTTTATTAACTCGCTTATTATTAAAACGTATAAGCCCTTTACCTAATTTACCTTCAGTAAAATAGTAAATTACAAAGATTTGTTTATCATCCAGCTGATCAATAAACCCAAGCATGTTCTCTTTTTCTAGCTCAGGTTTAACTGATTCGGCGGCTTTGACTTCTTTTATACTCATACCCCAGTTAACGTTTCTCATATCTGTACTATGAACAAAGCCAGACATTGTTAGAGCGAATACAAAGATTGGAAATAGTTTTTTCATTATAAAAATCCTTTTGATTGGTTTAATTTCTTTTTCTATAACTACCAATAACTACGCCACAAATGACGGCATCAGGCAGCATTTCTATTATTGGGTTAGGCCAGTTTGGGTTGAGTGCTTTTAAGTATTTTTGTGAGCCATCAATAATTAGTTGTTTAAATGTAGCCTCAGTATTGCCATTTTGCCTAATAACAACGCACGAACCATTACGCGCTTCTACCTCTGGATCAACAAAGATTATTTCGCCATTGATAAAGTCGGGTGACATTGACTCGCCTTTTACTTCAAGTGAGTATGTTAATTGACTGTGTTTTTCTGGGCATGGGTAAAATTCGTCAATATCATTTAAATGTATATCAGTCCAATGACCAGCTTGCACCCAGCTGATTAACGGAACGCTAGGACTAAATTTTTTCATTTCTATAGTGTTGCTTTCACTTAAACCCATACTACCATTGCCAGATTCTAACCAATCTGGTGATACATTTAGGAACCTTGCTATAGCAACAAGGTTTCTCGGCTTTAAGGTCTTACCCGAACATATGGCATGAATGGACTGCTGGCTAGCACCTATAGCGCTAGCGACTTTTTCCTGAGTTATGTCTTTCATCTCTAAAACATAACTTAAACGCTTAGCTAATGTATTCATAATTATTAATTTTTATGGTTTTTCTCATTTTACAAGAAAATTTGTAACATAGAAAACAACTTAAATTGTTGTAAATTACAATTTAAGTTGTATGATGTGAGGAGTTAATTACAAAGTAGGTATCAAAATGACTACTCAACCAGCATTACAAAAAGCAATTGCTACCTTAGGTGGCCAAGTAAAACTTGCCGACGCAATTCAAACCTCTCAACAAAACGTATCTAACTGGCTAAGAACCGGTAAAGTTGCGCCTGATAAAGTGATTCTTATTGAAAAAGTTACGGGTGTGTCTAGGTATGAACTGCGGCCTGACATCTATCCGCCTGAGGAAAGCAAACACGCTGCTTAAATTGATGGTTTTCATTGGGGTTATTCCTGTGTTGTTGTGCGGTTAATTTTAGTGCAATAACTCAATGTGGAATAAACCTGTGCAATATATGTTTTTTTATACAGGTGATTTATGGCGGTTAGAAGTTTGAATGTTGAGCTATCGGTTGAAAATTCAGAATTACAACTACCGATAGCTTTGAGTGGTATTTAATTATGATTGAAATTATAGATGAGAATAAACAAATCTATATTCCATTGTCAGGCACCACCTCTAGTGTTGGCAGCATCCAAAGCTTTGACTCTGCGGATTGCCGTACCGAGTTGATTCATAGCATTTTGAAAAGTGGCATGTATGGGCGCAATCTCTCTTTGAAAATCAAGAGGGAACTGAATACTGCTTGGGTTAAAGCTGACCCCTTTAGCAGTAGCCTTTTGACCTTGATTTCTATACCCATACTTGTAACTAAGTTCGGCCATGGCTCTTTCTGCGATGTTTTTATTCCTATATGCGGAGATAAGCTCTGTAATAGCTGGCTCGTCCTTAAAGGGAAAGTGCTTAGATTGAACAAAGCAAGGCTTTTCGAGGCTGATAGTGATTCTATCATCAGGAATGAAGACTGTATGGCTCTTAACCGGATCGCTTTCGTACTTTGCCGTGACATCAACCAAGGTCCCGTCTGGCATCTTCCAAATGGCATGATGCATAGCTTCAATGAACCTTTTCGGCCAGTACATTATTTGCCAACCATATATAGGAACGCCTCCATGAGCTTCAATTTCTTCGGCAACGTTCCAATAGCAACAACCCTCAGGTCTCAACTTATCAGACATTTTGACTTTAATGGGTTTAGCCTTTGGAGAAATTAACGGTGCAAATTTTCGAAGTTTAGGATGATCTATTCGGATAGTTTCATAACTAGGGGTCTCATAACCATTAGACATTTAGCTTCCTTATTTTGGTTTGTTGGTTTGGTTACTGAACATACTAATTTAAGGAAGCGCTTAATAACAGGATTTAAAACAATGCAGCAAACGACTTTGCAGGATTTACATGATGCGTTGCAGTACCTTGACCCTAATTGCTCGCGTGATGAGTGGGTTAAGGTGGGCATGGGTATTAAAAATGAGTTTGGTGATGCGGGCTTTGATGCGTTTGATAGTTGGAGCGCTGGCAGTGAGCAATATAAACCGAGCGATATTAAAAGTACGTGGCGTAGCATTAAAGCTGGCGGCGGTACTACGATTAAAACTGTTTTTGGTATGGCTAAGGATAATGGCTTTACTGTTAAACGTGAGCCTATATCACCCGAAGAGCAAGCTAGGCTTAATGCTGAATTTGCCAAGCGTGCTAAGGAGCGCGAAGCGCAAGAGGCCGAAGATGAAGCCGCGCGCCAGCGTTGGCATGGGGTTGTTGCGGAATTTGCCAGTAGTTTACTTGACCAATTTACGATTAAGGTTAAGTCTAATAAGTATTTGAGCGAAAAAAAGGTGATTGGTTTTGGGGTTAGGGCGTTTAAGCAGTCTGTTGTTGTGATTATGCGGCCTAATTTTGTGGCTGAGTATGTTACTGGTGCAAAAGAGGTTAAGCAGTTTTTAAGTGATTTACCACCTAAGGATGAACGCGATTATTCTATTTTCCATATTAAGCGTGGGGACTTGGCGATTCCGTTGATTGATATTGATAAGGCGCTTTGGAATGTGCAGATTATTAATGCGACGGGGGGTAAGTTCTTTTTAAAGCATGGCCGTAAGGCTGGGTTGTTTCATTTTATTGGTAAGGCGAGCAGTTGCAATATTTTGGCTGTATGCGAAGGCTATGCAACGGGTGCGAGTATTCATATGGCAACTGAGTGGCCGTGTGCGGTGGCGCTTGATGTGGGGAATTTAATGCCTGTTGCACTAGCACTAAAAGAGAAGCTACCTGATAAGACTTTTATATTTTGCGCTGATGATGATGCTAATACAAAAGGTAACCCGGGCATAGCGAAGGCTAATGAGGCGGCAGCTGCTGTTTGTGGTTTGGTTGCTGTGCCTGACTTTTCTGCTGTGGCGGATAAGGCGGCGTAATGGCAGGTAATAAGTTAAATGATTGGAATGATTTACACGTTAGCGCTGGCCTTAATGAGGTTAAAACGCAACTGCTTAATGTTGTTGATAAGCCTAGTGCTAATGATGGTAATAATGAAAATAACCCGCCGCCGCAAAACGCTGACGCGCGACAGCGTTCTCTGGGGGATGAGCAGTGGCAGCGCAATTTCCAAAGAACTAATTCGGGTAACCCTCAGGCGAGTATTAGCAATACAAAGTTGGTGCTTGAAAATGACCCTGCTTTTGATGGTGTGTTGGGTTATTGCGACTTTAGTTACCGCATTATTAAACGTAAGAAGCCGCCTTTTTTAAAGGGTAAGGTGGGTGAGTGGACCGACACTGATACTGAGCGTTTACGTATTTACCTTTCTGAAACCTATGGTTTTACGCCTAGGGCTAATGATGTGCTGGGTGCTATTTTGGTTCATTCTGAAGAGCATGCCTTTCATCCTGTTAAGGATTATTTAAACTCGGTTAAGTGGGATGGTACGCCACGGGTTGCTGTGTGGTTGCATAGTTATTTAGGCGCTGAAGATACTGACTATGCCGCTATGGTTGGGACGTTCTTTTTGGTTTCGGCTGTGGCGCGGGTGATGTGCCCGCCTGTTAAGGTGGATTCGGTTTTGATTCTTGAGGGTTCGCAGGGCTTAGGTAAGTCGAGTATGTGTAACAATTTGTTTGGTGATTGGTTTACTGATACGCCTATGGCCCTTGGTGAAAAAGATACGTTTCAGCAAATGCAGGGGATGTGGGGTATTGAGCTTGCTGAGCTTGATTCGTTTAATAAAGCTGAAAATACCAAGGCTAAACAGTTCTTTGGTTCTAAGGTTGATAGGTACCGCCCGAGTTATGGGCGTATGGTGCAGGAGTTCCCTAGGCAATGTGTGTTTGTTGGGACGACTAACCAAGATAGGTATTTAAAGGATTCTACTGGTAACCGACGTTACTGGCCTGTGATGTGTACGAAGATATGTCAGGATGCGATTGCCCGTGATAGGGACCAGCTTTGGGCGGAGGCTTTGCATTTGTTTAATGAGGGGATGCCTTGGTGGCCTACTGATGAGTATAAGCATTTGTTTGAAGCGCAGCAGGAGGATAGGTTTGACTCTGATGTGTGGGAAGGGCTTATTTATGATTGGTTGCTTAAGAATATGCGCGGGGATTATTCGCTGGCCGATATTATGACTGAGGTGCTAGGTATGGATCCTCATGCTATGCGACCGCCTGAACAAAAGCGTGTTGGCCAGATTATGCACAGGCTTGGCTTTACTAAGAAGAAAAAACGCGTTGATGGTAAGCGCCCTGCGTTTTATGTGCCGCCTGAGGGGTTTTGGAATGTTAAGTAGGTTGTTTACTGTGACCATGACCAGCAGTGGTGACCGCTGTAAGGTGCGTGGTTGTTGGTGTGGTCATGGTGGTTACGGTGGTCACGGTGTTTTCGCGCACACATACGCGCGCGGGTGTGTGCGGACACGCGTATTTTGTACTTTATATTTATATGTTGGTTCTTGTGTATGTAAAAACACTATGACCACCATGACCAGTATGACCAATAGAGTATTTGCAAGGGTTGTAGCGGTCACGGTAGGTGGTCACGGTAAAAATAAGGGTGACCAAGGCGGTTTTAATTTGTTATTTGGCTTTAACGGGGAACGATGATGCAGTTAGTTACGACTATTGACGATTTGCTTAACGAGTGGGGTGTGTGGTCTCAGGCTGGTTTAGGGCTTACGTTGAGCTCTGCATCGAATGATGTGATTACGTCTATTGATGATGATATGGGTTTGTTGATTGACCAAGCGGTGGCGATGCTAGGCCAGTACGCACCAAAAACGAAAGTGGTGGTTATGATGAGTTACCGCTCTCAGTTGAGTACTAGGCAAATAGCTAAGAATTTAGATATTGGTGAAACTAAAGCTAAGAAACTTTTGCTTAGTGGCGTAGCTTGGCTTGAGGGCCATTTGCTGGCTAAGGGCGTAATAATTAAACAGGCTGCTTAACTTGACTTATAACAACTTTAAACTTATCTTTCGGTGTGAGGCGTCGAAACCTCTTACAAACAGCGGATACCCGCCCCGAAAGAAGCGGATTTTTTGTGCCTGAAATCTAGGCTCAATTACTCGTGTTATGTCGGGAGGGCTGTGAATATAATACCCGCAAGGGGAATAAGCACGCCTGTCTGTTTGCAGGTTTCGAACCTCCCGACACCCTATCTTCGAAAATAGGGTGATAAATCGAAATAAACAAACAGGAGTCAGAAATGACTAACTTATCAATTTTATCTAAACAAATCCGTTTGATTGATGGATTGTATTCATTAAATGACCTACATCAAGTCAGTGGCGGTACTAAAGCTACACAGCCACACCAATTTTTACGTAATGCTCAAACCAAAGAGCTAATTAAAGAAATAGGGTGTTCCGCTAATTCGCGGATCGCTTATAAAACGCTTAGAGGTGGAAAACTTCAAGGTTCATGGGTTAGCAAAGAATTAGTGTATGCTTATGCAATGTGGATTAGCCCGCAATTTCATTTACAAGTTATTCGAGCTTTTGACCAAATGCAAAGCAATAAAGCATTATCAGCCACAGCTCAACTAGATTATCAGCGCATATTATTTGTGCTGGAAAATGGTCAAAGAACTTCAGCAACTGTGTTGGAAGACGATGAGTTTGTTACTTCCTTCTCTAAACTTCCAAACCAGATAAGAAATAGGGTTGTTGTTGAGCCTAGTTTATTGTTAGAACTCTCATCAGCAATTAATGAACGATTAAAAACTATCTATAAATCTCATTTAATATCATAAAGTATCAAATATAGTTTGCAATCCAGCGCCCAATAACTATACTAATTCAAGTAAGCTTAGCAAAGCTGCATCATAAAGCCCGAGGTTAACACCTTGGGCTTTTTTGTGTCTGCTGATTAATCCTTACAATCCTGTTGTTGTAACCCGCTTAGGTTTTGCCTTAGCGGGTTTTTTACGTTTGAGGCCTTAAATGAAAGTTAACAAACTATTAGCCGCTGGTGTTACGGGTGTTCTTGCTTTGGCTGGTGTGATGGTTGCTGAATTTGAGGGTGAGGTAAGAACAGGTTATGTGGATCCTGTTGGTGTGGTTACTGCTTGCTTTGGCCATACCCAAACAGCTGAGCTTGGTAAGACTTACACTGAGACTGAATGTTTGAACCTGTTTGCTATGGACTTAGGTGTTCATAATGAGCAGTTATTGAGAGCGGTTAAGCAACCGCTTTCAACAAGTGAGCATGCTGCTTACTTGTCATTTCATTACAACGTTGGTGCTGGGAACTTCCGTAGTAGTACGCTGCTTAAATATTTAAATAACGATGAACGTGTTAAGGCGTGTAATGAGTTACCACGTTGGGTGTACGCTGATGGCCGTAAGCTTGCTGGCTTAGTTAAGCGCCGAGAGCTAGAACGCCAACTATGTTTGAGTGAGCTAACTGATGCTTAGTTTAAATAAGATTGTTTTTGCAAGCTTAGCAACTATGTTGGGCATTGCTGTAGTTAGGTATGTGGGGCTTGAGTATGACTTAACTAGGGCGCTTGATGATAATAAGCAGCTTAAAGCATCAGTACAAAGTTATATGAACCATGCAGAGTATTTGACAAATAGTTTGGCAGTTGCTGATCAGCAGAATAAGCAGCTGATTAAAGAGCGTGACTTATTGGCTAAGCTAAGAGCTGATCACCAACAGCAGCTAACTTCGATTAAAACTCAACTCCAATATTCTACTGCGCAGCTTGATGCGTTAAGGCTTTCAACTAATGAAACAACTAAGACCTGGGCTATTGATTGTGTGCCTAGCACTGTTATCAGCATGTTCAAGTACGCAAGGGTTGAAGCCTGTAATAAAGACGGTAGTGCAAACTAAATATGAGTTTGTGCTTATGCCTAATGAGTTCATTCAGCCATGCCCAGTTGATATTAATTCGGTTGGTGATAATGCATCACACAGCCAGTACACGGCTTATTTAGAGTCTGTTATTGATACGTGTAATGAGCAATTGTTAAGAGCAAGAAGTTGGAACAATGCGAATAGAGACTAGTGATATAGCTATGCAAAAAGCGGTAAGTGCAACGACTTACAGTGCAAGTTTAGCAACAGCGGCTGGAGGGATTTTAAGCTTGAACGAATGGGCGATATTACTGGGTATTGTGTTTGCTGCGTTAACATTTTTAGTTAACTGGCGGTTTCAGCATAAGCGTAACGAACGTGAAGCACGTAAGTACGAGGATGATAGAGAGTTTCATCGTGCTCGTATGGAAGCACTTCAACAGAGCGACCAAGCACAGCTGCTATGCCAGGATAAGTTAAATGGCAACTAAGCCTGGTTCTTGGTGCTCTCAATGCAGAGCCGTACATCGCGATAAGTCATGTCCTAAGCGTGTGCCGTTTGGCCGTAAGCGTGATGGTAATAAGCAATCAGGTAGAGGTGGCCGCGTGTGGCAACGAACAAGAGAGTTTATATTTCATCGTGATAACTTCTTATGCCAAATATGTAAAGCTAAAGGTGTCTTGACGTCTGTTGAGTTGCACGGTGCTTACCATGGCATATGTGATCATATTGTACCTATCAGTCAAGGCGGTGAGGATAGAATAGATAATCTTCAGACTATTTGTCAGTCTTGTGATAAAGAAAAAACAGCACTTGAGTCACGTGAAAGTCTTAACCCGGGGGTAGGCAAAGTTTAGCGCTACTCCACGTACACCGCCCCCTCAATTAGATTTTTATGCGGGGCAGAATTGAAATTGAAAAACCCACTTAAAGAGATTATTTGGTAATTATGGCAGGTAGATACCCAGCAGTAGCAGAGGACGCAACTAATAAGGTTGTTCAGTTTCCTAATTCTACTGAAAACAAGGAAATTAGCGATACGGACGCGAAAAAGATCGCGACCCAATCGCGTCCGCGTGGTATGTCAAAACCAGAACAGCAGGTATGGAATAGTGATATACCTGAGTATGTAAAGATTAATCGCTTTAAGCCACACTATGTTCGGTTTTTTAAAGAGTACTGTATTGTGATAGCGCGCATGGAAGCGGCTCTTGCATATTTAGATACGAATGATTGGAAATATACAACTGAAGGCCGCAACGGTATTCAGCATAAAACACGGCCAGAGGCCAGCCAGTACAATGACGACTGGCGCAAACTCAACAGTTTGATAAATCAGATTGGCGGTAGCCCTGCGACAGATCAGCGGTTTAACAATTTACAGCCTGGCTTATTTGATGATTTATATTAGATGCGTAATAACTATCCTACATTTGGGCGTGATCACCTTGCTGATATAGAACAATACGCAGAGGAGGTTTTAAGCGGTAAGCGCCCTGCAAATAAATATGAACGGCTAGCGGTAGAACGTGAAAGCAGAGATTTAGAACGAGCAGGGACTGAGGACTTTCCTTATTACTTTGACCCTGAAGCCGCACTTAAAGTCATTTGGTTTTTAGAAACCTTCAGCCATGTAAAAGGCAAATGGGCTAGAGCGAAAGGTCATGAAGGTTTACTTAAGCTAAGCGGTTGGCAAAAGTGGATAACAGCCCAAGTATATGGCTGGAAACATATTAAAAGTCATCGCCGGCGTTTTCGTACAGCATTCACGCTAGTACCGCGCAAGAATGGTAAATCTACTTGGGTTGCTCCCATTGGTTTGTACATGCTAGCGAATGATGATGAACCAGGCGCTGAAGTTTACTGCGGTGCGACTACACAAAAGCAAGCTAACGAAGTGTTTAACCCAGCTAAAAAGATGGCTTTAAAACAGCCTATATTTAGACGCCGTTTTAATATTGAATTGTTTGCTCAGCAAATAGAAAAAACAACGGACGGCGGCAAGTTTGAACGCTTAATTGGTAATCCTGGCGATGGTGGTTCACCAAGTTGTTATTTATGTGATGAGTACCACGAACATGATGATGACGACCAACGCGATACGATGATCACCGGCATGGGTGCCCGAGAGCAGCCACTTGAATGGATCATATCAACAGCTGGTTCTAATTGGTTTGGGCCATGTGGTCAATTCCAAAAAGAGTGCCAAGAGATTCTTGAAGGAACCCGCACCGACGAAACTGTTTTCGCTATGATTTACACCATAGATAAAGATGACGACTGGCAAAGCGAAGAAGCACTGCGCAAGGCTAATCCTAACTTTGGTATATCTGTAGAAGTTGAGTTTCTTTTAAACCAGCTTTCAAAAGCAAGGCAATCAGCGCGTAAGCAAAACGCATTTAAAACAAAGCACCTTAATTTATGGGTAGGTGCTCGCGAGTCCTGGCTTAACCTTGAAGATTGGTTATCAGCTGCTGATAGCACCCTTACAATGGAGCAATTTACTGGTGAGGAATGCACAAAAGGCGTCGACCTTTCAGAGTCAGACGATTTAACAGCCGATGTAACGTGCTTTACCCGCGAGATAAACGGCAAATTACATTACTACTTTTTTGCTAAAACTTATGTAACAGAGGCAAAAGCAAACGAAATAGATATTTATCGCGACTGGGTAGACCAAGGCCACTTAATTGAGTGCGAAGGTACCAGCATAGATTACGACGAAGTAGAGCGCGCTATCGAAACCGACAACGAAAACTATCAAGTTACTGGCTTATTTTACGACCCTGCAGGTGCCGCGCCTATCGCACAGCGTGTACAAAACAGCACAGGCATAGAGCCAATTAAGGTGTCACAAAATTACACTAACTTTTCGCCGGCAATGCGTGAGTTTGAAAACTTACTTAGGCAAGGCCGCATACACCATAACGGTGATCCAGTTCTTACTTGGTGCTTAGGCAACGTAATAGCCAAAGAAACCATGGACGGTAAATACATTCGACCAGTAAAAGAACATAAAGACAACAAAATAGATACCGCCGTCGCTAAGTTACTGGCCTTCATCGGTTCATGGCAACCGGAAGAAGATGATGGTTCTAACCAAGAGTTTTTGGAATTCTAATGTTTAAAATCCCGTTTTTAAGTCGCAACACTACAAAAACAGTGAACAATACTGCTGATCAAAAAAATATTACAGTTCAGGATATAAATAATTTATCTGACCTGTTTGGCGTCATGCCATCATTGGCAGGTCCAGCTGTAACACCTAAAACATCAATGAAAGTGTCTATTGTGTTTGCCTGTGTGCGCCTAATTGCAGGCGCAATAGCACAGATGCCCGTACATATCTTTGAGCGTGGTGACAGTGGCGATAAAACACGCCTTGCTAACCACACTTTAGCTAATCTTTTTAACCTACAACCCACAGCTGTGTGGAGTGCTGCAACGTTTTGGGAGTTCATGGTTTCAAGTGTTTTACTGCATGGCGATGGTTACGCAGTGTTATTACGTGATCGAAATGGTGATATTGAAGAGATTTTACCAATCAGCCCAGTCGGTATGAATGTTGTTAACAACAACGGCCGGCTAAATTACTTTTTTACACTTGATGGTACTCCCCGCGGATTTGATCAAGACGACATATTGCACTTTCCGGGCTTCGGTTTTAACGGCCTTAAATCTATGTCAGTAATTCAGTGGGGCGCTTTCAATAGCATTGGCCTTGAACTGGCCATGGAGCAACACAGCGGCGAGTTCTTTAAATCGGGCTCAACGCAACGTGTGGCCGTTGTTAAGCAAGGCAAGTGGGACGAAACACAAAAAGAATCATTCAGAAATGCATGGGTTAAAGCATACGGTGGTATTGAAAACTCAAAATTTCCACTCGTGCTTGATAACAGCACAGATGTAAAACAACTTAGCGTATCAGCTAAAGACTCACAGCTGCTTGAATCACGCGAATTTCAAATTACCGACATAGCCCGCGCATTTGGTTTACCGAGCTTTATGGTAAACCAAGAGCAAAAATCAACATCGTGGGGCTCAGGTATTGGTGAAATTGGCTTATCGTTCTTACGTTTTACACTTGGGCCACACCTAAACCGGTTTGAACAAGAGATAAACCGCAAACTGTTTTTAAACAAACCGATGTTTGCCGAGTTTATAGCCGCTAATTTAATGCGCTTAACGCTTAAAGATAGAAACGAAGCATACCGCCAAGCAATTGGTGGCTCACAAGGCCCCGGCTGGATGAGCATAGACGAAGTTCGTAAGCTCGAAAACTTACCTGAATTTGGTGGTAAATACGCTTTGCCATACGACCCAATTGCAAATAATCAACCAATGGAAAACGAATCATGAATAACAGCCGCAAATTAATGCAGTTAGTTAAAAATAACTGCCAAAACCGTGACCAAGTTGGTTATCAAGTAAAGCAACAATCACCACTGGCCAACGCAGGCGAAAGCCGCCCAGCATTTTTGATTTACGATGTAATTGATCCATGGTGGGGCGTATCAGCAGAAATGATAAAACGTGACCTGCTTAGTATTACTGATGCAACCGACATTGATGTTTATATTAACAGCCCAGGCGGTGACGTATTTGAAGCAACAGCCATTTACTCAAGCTTAAAAGCGCACTCTGCAAAAATTCATGTACATATAGACGGTATAGCAGCCAGTGCAGCAACACGTATTGCATTAGCAGGTGACACTATTGAAATAGCTGATTCAGGTTTTTACATGATCCACTACGCCTGGACACTTGCCCTAGGTAATGCACAAGAGATACGCGACACCGCAGATATGCTTGATAAAGTCGACAACACCATAGTAAACGACTACGAAAAACGCACAGAAGCTGGCGAAGAACAAGTACGCACATGGATGAAAAACGAAACATGGTTTACTGCTCAAGAAGCATTAGAACATGGCTTTGTAGATAGCATTATGCAAGATGGTGCAAGCGATAAAACCACCAATAAAGCATGGGATTTAACGTCATATCAAAATGCACCTAAACCCCAACAACCACAAGATAAATTTGTGCAGCGTGAACGGCTAGAGCGATTTGCCAACATGCTGCTAACTACTGGCTAGCTCCGCTGGCACCACTACTAAAGCACCTACGGGTGCTTTTTTTGTACTTAAAATTGAGGAAATTGAAATATGTCTATCCAACAAAAGCGTGAGCAGCGAAAAGGTTTAGCTGTAACCCTAAACCAATTAGTAACGGATCACCCAAAAGACCAGGCTTGGGGCGAAGACAAGCAAAAGCAGTACGATGACCTAGTTAATAAAATAGATGCACTAGATGGCGATTTAGACCGCCAACAAAAAGTGCTCGACTTACAAGCTAAGTCAAAGCAAACCATTCAAGACCGCGCTGATAATAACGGTATTTCTACTGATGAAGCAGAGCACCAACTTCACCAAGAGAAAGCCGCTTATGCATCTTGGTTACGCGGTGGTATGTCGGCGCTCAATGAAGAACAACGCAGCGCAGTTCAAGCCCGTATCGACAGCCCTAAAAACACTATGAGTACAGGGCAAGGTTCAGAAGGTGGCTATTTAACGGCTGATGAAATTGCCCCAGGCATTTCACAAGCGCTTAAAGCGTATGGCGGCATGCGTGAGCTTGCAACCGTAGTACCTACAGCAACCGGCTCTACAATTCCTTGGCCTACGGCTAACGCAACGGCTGAGCAAGGCGAATGGTTAGCAGAAAATGGCACAGCAGATGATGAAGATACTTCATTTGGTGTTCGTAACATTGATACGCACATGATCAGCTCTAAAGTGATTGCGGTACCGTTCCAATTATTGCAAGACACTCAGTTTGACCTAGAAGGTTACATTAATGGTCAAATTGGTATGCGTATTGGGCGCACCTCGGAAGATAGCTTTATTAATGGTGATGGCACAGGCAAACCACACGGTATTTTAGCTGATACCACGGCGGGTAAAGTAGGCGCTTCAGGCCAAATTGCTACCGTTACGTATGATGACTTGGTTGATTTACAACACAGCGTAGACCCTGCGTATCGCCGAAGTATGCAATGCGGTTATATGATGAACGACGCCACAATTAAAGTAGTTAAAAAACTTAAAGACCTGCAAGGCCGCCCGCTTTGGTTACCGGGTATGGAAGCCTCAGAGCCTAATACTATTTTAGGTAAAGCATATGCAACTAACCAACATATTCCAACCATGGCGGCTAACGCAAAGTCGGTTTTATTTGGTGATTTTTCTAAATACATTGTGCGTGATGTATCGCAAATGTTGTTCTTCCGCTTTACCGATAGTGCATATAGCCGCAAGGGCCAAGTCGGTTTCTTAGCGTTTATGCGCACTGGTGGCCGCTGCATTGATGTAGGTGGTGCTGTTAAGTACTACCAAAATGCAGCTGCTTAATTGATGCTCCAATTGCCCCTGTAAAGGGGCTTTTTTATTTAACTAAGGATTTTACCATGGCAGCTAAAAAGCTAATTACTGCACGTGTACTGGTTGCATGTGTGATTGCTGATCAATCTTTTGAGCCAAACGCACTTGTAAAAGGTGATGCCGAGTTACTTGAACCACTTATTAAAGTAGGTGAGTTATCAAGTGACAAAGCAGCGGTTGATTACTGTAGCAAAGAGCTAGAAGTTGAAGTTGTTGACCTTAATGCGACTGATAAAGCCGCAGAGAGTGAAACTGACGAAAATACTGACGGCAAAGAGTAATCATAATGAAAATGCTCCGAAAGTTAATACAGGCACCAAGCATAGAGCCATTCACAGCTGACGAACTAGCAGTACATGCCCATGCTGATGATGATCACCATGATTATTTGCAAAGTTTGGTGCCTCGTGCGCGTAAACGTTTTGAACAACGTAGTGGCAGGTTATTAGTAGAGCAAACATGGCAGTTTGCACTGCCCAAGTTTTGCAACGAAATTCACTTGCCTTACGCGCCGCTTCGGAGCATTAACTCAATTAAATATATTAACAACTTAGGTCAGTTAGTCACAATCGACCCAAATGAATACCGTGTAATTGAACATGGTTTAACCGCTACTATTACCCCTAAACTAGGCGGGCACTGGCCAGCGGTAGGTTTTAAAGTTGCTGATGCCGTACAAATAGAATGTGTATTTGGTCATGCTGCGGTTGATAACAATGCAATTGATGTAACAACCTTACTAGACCAGGATAAATACAACCTAGCAAAACAAGCTATTTTAGTTTTAATTGCAGATTGGTTTCGTAACCGCGAAGACACAGCACCCGTCAAACTTTACGATATGCCTAATGCATTTAAGGCCATTGCTGACGAACTGGCGGTTGAACTATTATGAAATCGCTCCCAGCTGCTAACTACAATTGCAAAGCCAGCTTTGGTGAAGGTGTAAAGTCAAATGACGGCTATAACACAAACAGCCATGCGCATGAATTTTACCGTTGGGTAAACATACAAACGGGGGCCGCTAAAGAGTTTGAGCAAAGCGGCCAATTAATGGGCGAAATTACTCACACAATTTCGTGCCGTTTCAGCAATAAAATAACCCCAACACATCAAATCGTTTATAAGCAACGCGTGTTTGAAATCATTGGTACACCCGTTAATCAAGACTTTGCAAACGTATTAACTATTATCGCGGTTAAGGAGATAACACATGCTTGATACAGGTATTGATATTTCTGGCCTTAAACAAATGGAAAAAGCACTGCTTGATATAGCCAAAGAAGTGGGGGCAAAAAAGGCCACCGGCATGATGACCAGCGCGATAAAACAAGGCGCTATTAAATACCAGCAAGGTATGCAGCGCAACGCGCCAGAATCAGACATAGTTCGTAAGGTTAAAACCAAGCGCGGCCAAAAAGTAGAGATTCGCCCTGGCTTTTTAAGATCGCGCATTCAAGTAAAAGCCAGCACTAATCGACAAGGGCGTCAAACCCGCCGCTTTGGCAAAGGGGTTGTATCGCTAGTACGTGTAGGTGTGTTTAAAGTGCCTTACATTGTGCAAGTTGAATACGGTACTAACAACCAGCAGGCAGACCCATTTATTCGCCAAGCATTCAAAAAGCGTACTAATCAAGCTGTTGTTGTCATAAACAGAAATTTAGCCAAGCGCATAAAGCTTGCTGAACGTCGCATTGCTAAAAAGAACAAACAAAAATGATAGAAAACAGCATACGCACAAGAGCACTCGCGTCATCAGCGCTTAGCGCCTTAATTGGCAATAACCTGCACTTTACTGTTAACCATAACTCAGATGATAACTATGTATTGCTTAGTGTGATTACTGATGACACACCAATAGAAATTCACATGGAAGACAATCAAAGCGAAGCACTCATTCAGTTTGACTGTTACAGCAAACTACCTGCTACGGCCAAAGCCATAGCCAAAGAGCTTGCTAACATTTTTAACAAACAAGGCTTTGTTGATAATGACATAAACGTGCAACTTGCATTAAAGCAAGGCCGCATACCCGACTTTGAAACCGGCTCGCATTTATACCGCGAGTCATACGAATATATTTTTAAATACCACACCATAAATAACGAGGTTTAAAATGCCAGTCACTCCAGTAACTACACCAGCCGCAGATACGGTTGATTCACATAAGTCTACACTGCAATTTTGTACTACGGGTGTAGGTGAAGTCGACGCTATTTTGCCAGGACTCGACATCATCCCACAAATTAACTCAGGCAAAGTGTATGAAGACGATACCGACATTGCAGCGGCGAGACGCTCATACAGTGAGAAATGCCTACCTGAGGACCAAGATTGGGAGCTTAGCTTTCGCCATAAACCAGCCAATGTAGACCAAAAAGCGTTTTGCGATATGGTAAAGGCCGGCACACCAATCAGTATTAAAGTAACTCGCGCCAGCGGCGAAGTACAAGATGTTGAATTTTTACCACATGACTACTTTAGTGGTGAATCGGGTAAAGATTCAGGTAAACAAATGTTTGCATGTATTGGCAAGCTACAAGAAGTTGACTTCTCAACGCTACCAGCAGCTTAGGGGGTTAAATGATTACAGCAGCCCAAATAATGGCGGGGAAGTTACCAACCTCTTCCCGTGAGTTTGACATTGAAGGCGTGGGTAAAATTGTATTACACCGACTGCCGGCAATGGATGAAGTAAAAGCCCGTGAGTTATTTAGCGATAAAGACGCCGACCCTAAAAAGCTAGAGAAAATGGCGCAGCGCAATACTTACTACATGCTGCATGGCAAGTTTGACGATAAAGAAGCCGCTAAACTGCCTAATCTTATTGATATGCAGCAGCTGGGTATGATCCACACCACTGGGTTATTTTTCACTAACCTTGCTCAAGAGAACCTTGAGGCGATTGAAAAAAACTAAAACAGCAACCTGAGCTACAAGCGCTCTGTAACCTAGCAGATAGCTTGGGTTGCTCACTCTACGACCTTCATAAACGCTTATCAGCTGACGAACTGGAACTGCGCTTAGTCCACCAAGGCCTAAAAATGGGCCTAACATTCGACAGAAGCGAACAACGAAAAATTGAATACGAGCAAAAACGCCGAGAAGCCGAAGCGTTTTTAAATACCTGTCCTTGGCGTAAACAAAAGAGAAATTAACATGGCATCAATTGCAACGCTCACTATCGATTTAATCGGTAAAAGTGGCAAGCTAACTGCTGAGCTCAATAAAGCCAATAAAAAAACCTCATCGTGGGCAGATAAAACCCGAAAATTAGTAGGCGGTAGCGCTAAAGTTATGGCGGGGTTTGGTGCGGCAGGGGTTGCCGCGTATGCCTCAATTTATGCTAAAAACGCAGAGTTTATTGATCAACAAGCCAAAACAGCAGACCGACTAGGCATTACCACACAGGCGTTAGGTGGCTTGCAGCATGCCGCTAATTTATATGGTGCTTCTAACGAAGAGCTAAATAAATCACTGCAAACCATGCAAAAAAACCTTGGCCAAGTTGGGCAAATAGGCACCGGTGAAGCTAAATATGCGCTTGATGGTTTAGGTTTATCTGTCCAAGAGTTGCAAGGACTCGCACCAGAAGAGCAATTTAAACTGATTGCCGACAAACTAAAAAGCGTTGAAGACCAAAGCCAAAAGGTTTACCTAGCACAAAGCTTAATGGGTAAGTCGGGCGCTAAGATGATCAACGTGATGGACGCTGGCGCTGATGGCATAACCGCCATGATGCAAGAAGCCGATGCTCTGGGTATGACGTTCGATCGCATTGATGCCGCTAAAGTCGAAATGGCGAACGATGCATTCGACAAAGCTCAAAAAACCACACACAGTTTTGGCCAAACACTAGCCATAGAAACAGCGCCTATTATTGGCGCTATTTCAGATATGTGGACCGAATCAGCAAAAGAAGCCGGTGGTTTTGGTTCTATTGCTCAGCAAGTAGTTACTAAAGTAGCCACAGGTATTGGTTTTTTAGGTGATATGGGCCGTGGTTTACAAGTTGTTTTTTTGCTTTTAAGGCAAGGTGTTGCTGAACTTGCAAATGTAGCAGTACAAAATTTTGCAAATATTGCCAGGGCTATAAACCCAATGCTTGAAGCGCTCGATATGGAGTCTTCAGGTTTAAAGGAGCTTGAATCATTTGGCGATTCATTTTCAGCTACAACTGACAAACTAGGGAAGGAACTTAGTGACTTGTCAATGGCGCCTATGCCATCAGAGAAAATTAAAACATGGATTGCTGAAGTACAAGACAAGTTTCAAGCCGCAGCCGAAGAGCAAGTAAACAATCCCAAAAAGAAAGATCTTAGTGAGTTACTTGTAAACACGGACCCTAAAGCAGCGAATGAAAAAGCGCAAAAGCTTATTGAATCAGCCCGTAACCAATATCAACAAATATTTGATGCTCAGTTAGCGCAAGACGGCAAAGAAGTCGAGCTCGAGAACCGCCGCTTTGAACGTAAACAGCAAGAAATGGAACGCGAGTTTCAGTTACTGCGTGATAAAAACCTCATCACAGCTGAAATAGAAGCTGAATATACCACCGCAAAAGAGCAAGCACTCGCACAACATGAGCAAAATATAAGCCTGATTAAGCAAGAGCAGCTTACCACTCGGGAAGAAAAAGAACGCGAGCACCAAGAAAAGCTAGCCGAAGGTGAAACGCAGCGAAACCAAATGATGCAAGAAGGCTATAACGGCTTGCTTAATGTAATGAGCGGTTACTTTGATGGTATGGAAGGTAAAAACGCCAGCTATGCCAAATCAGCCATGGCCATTGGCGAAACCATGCTTGATGAAGAAAAGCGAAATTCAATGCAAAGTATTTGGACTAATACTTATGACACCGCAATGAAAGCTTATGGTGCGCTCGCTGACATCCCCTATGTTGGGCCTGTTCTAGGTGCAGCTGCTGCAGGTGTCGTTATAGCAGCAGGTGGTCTTTATGCTGCAAAAGTGGGTGGTTTAGCCTCTTTCGATGGTGGTGGTTATACATGGGATGGCCCACGAAGCGGTGGTCTAGATGGCAAAGGCGGCCAGTTGGCCATGCTACATCCTCAAGAAACCGTTGTTGATCACACAAAAGGGCAAGGCTTGGGCTCTAGTGTCACAGTAAATGTGATTGAAGATGTCAACCGTGCAGGTTCACAAAGTCGAAGTCAGCTTAATGGCGAAGATGTCATAAACATATTTGTAAGTAATATCCGCCAAGGTGGCGATGCATCCTCTGCGCTTGAAAACACCTATGGCTTACAACGGCAGGGGGTATAAACGTGCTAGTAAAATACCCGAAAGATTTAAAACTCCCACTCGTTTCAAGCCACCGTTTATCACAAAACTCTAATTTATTACGCACAGATATGGCAAGCGGCCGCGCTCGCCAGCGAAAGCGTTTTCAGTCAGTACCCACCACCATGGGCGCAACCTGGAAGCTTAATAAATACCAAGCACAAATACTCGAAGGGTTTGTAACACACGGTGTTAAAGAAGCGGTTAATTGGTTTTTAATGCCAGTTCGCACTCCACAAGGGCTGATAGAACATGAAGTGCGTTTCATTAACAGCCCCTTAGAGTCATGTACCTACAACGGTGGCTTTTGGAACTACAGCGCGAATATCGAGGTTAAAAAACGACAAGTGGTGAGCGAGGAAGCAACAGCCAACCGCTTGCTTGAACCAAACACAATTGAACAATTTGTAAATGGCGTTTCAGACGCTTTAAACACTTACCAGGAATAATGATATGAGCAATTTTTTTAGTTTAGTAACCGAGCTTGAGACGTTGTTAGAGCAGTTGAATACAATATTAGCTGGCTCAGAAAGTGAAACTGTTGAAGTGAATGGCGTAACTAAAGACAGTATTTCAAAAGCAATTAAAGACCACTTCTCTGCTATCCAAGCTATGGTTAAGGGTCACTTAACGTATGCAACTAAAGCTGAAATGGATGCTGCAGGAGCCCCGCTTAATGGAGAGCTTGCTGAAGTTTGGAATGACAGTACTGGTGAGAACAATGGACTTTACGGCTGGAACGGTACTTGGATTAAATCACCATACACAATTCAAAATATAATAGACCAAGCTAATACGACAACTCCTGTTACGGGAAAAGCCGTTGCGGATAAGGTTAATGGTTTTAGATCAGGTTATATCCATTCACTATCAGGTAACATAAGTATAGATACCGAAAACAAAACAATAAGCAGTGATGGCCAAGTATATGTTGTTTATCTTAATGAATATTATGCGGTTGATGCCTTTGAATCTAAACCATACATAGATGGTGGAAATTCTAGTTCAATTCATTATCTGGTATATACTGGGTCGACCATAGAGATCGTTTTCTTTAGTAGAATTACAGAATACGATTTAAACACTGTTGTATTACTAGGAGTTCTAGGGAGGGAACCAGTAATAAACGGTGATGTTATTTTTAATGGGGAATTAAGGTCTGCAAACGGTACAGTAAATAAGGCAGAGAGCACAGGTCATACTGAGAAAAGTGTTGTAGTTCCACTTTATGGTTACTTAAGTATTGATACAGTCAATAAAACGATATTAAATACTGGGGATTTTTTGGTTGCTGTAAAAAATTCAGAAGGTCTCAGCTATATTCGAATATCAGAAGGTGATATTAACAAACCTTGGGATAACGGCGTTGGTAGTGAATCAGCGTTAAAATACATATTGTTTAATAAGAAAACTAAAGATTTTGCGGTTGTCTATTATGGTAATGCAGATGCTTACAGTGACTACAATTTAATCGGAACAATCAATAAATTCCAAGAGCGCTGGATCGTAAATGCAGACGGAATATTATTAGTCGATGGTATTGAGTACGGTAACAATAAAAGAGATACAACCACTGCAAGTAAGGTAATTAAGCAATATGGACCATCTTTAATTGGCGCATTAGATTACCAAGGATTTAACACAGACTATTCACATATAATTATGTACGGCCAGTCTCTGTCAATGGGCTGGGATTCAGAGAGCGCGCTTACCACAACAAACTATCCTGGTACATATATGATGGGTGACCGTGTTTGGGTTGAAGATGGAAACAACGGACAGTTAGCATTTAACCCTCTAATATCGACAGTTGCTGGCTTAGTTGGAGAATCGCCAATTGTTGCGGCTACAAACAGCTTTAAACTGTTGTTTGATCGTCATCACAGGGATGGAGGTAAAGTATCTTTCTTAGCTACCAACTGTGGTGATGGAAGTGAGACAATTGAAACGCTCTCCAAAGAATGCACAAACGGCACTAATTTTTATGTTGAGAGATATATAAAAGCTATTAATCGCGCGAAAACAATAGCAAATAATGAAAGTAAATCAATCAGCTGCCCAGCAATAATTTATATGCAAGGTGAGTCAAACTATCAAACTAACAATGGTAAAGGCTTAGTACCTGAAACACATAGCACTTCCGATAAAGATGAATATAAAGCGTTGCTGAATACGCTTAAAAACAATATGCAAGCCGATGTAATGGAAACTTACGGGCAAACTAAAGTGCCATTATTTTATATTTATCAAACAGCGGTAAGTGGCAATAAAGAGCAGACTATTGCTAATGCACAAGCTGAATTTGCAGAAGAAAATGCAGATGTCATAATGCTAAACCCTGTTTATCCTGTAGCAGATCACGGTTTGCATCTAACTTCTAACGGATCTAGGTGGTACGGGGAGTTAATAGGTAAAGCACTTGTGAATAGTCATTTGCATGGTATCTCAGATAATACACTTAAAGCTAAATCGTTAGTCATCGAGGACTACAATGTATATATAGAATGCCGAGTTCCTGTTTCACCAATAGTCATAGATGAATACACAAATAACATCATGGCAGCTAAAGGCTTCACAATTTATAAAGAAGGCTTGCCAATAACAATCGATAGTGTGGAAGTTGTTGGTGGGAATGGTATTAAACTAGAAACCAGCACTAACCTCACAGGGCTTATTGAAGTTGGATACAGAGGTGGGAATATTAGAGATAGCGATAACTGGCAGAGTTTATACCGCTATTTTGATGATTCCAGTTTAAAGCAGCCTCGGTACAATCCTTTAGATGAAGAAGGTAACCCACTGTATAACAAAAATTACCCGTGCCAAAACTGGCTTGAGCATTTCTTTTTATCCATCACAGTGTAATAGTATGAGTACAGTACTTCAAAAAATATACGCCAGCGCCCCAGTCAATGATCTACCAATCCACACATTAGAACTACAAGCTGATTCTTTATGGCAACTTAGAATTTGCGATGGCTTTGATGATGTGACGGCAGGGATTGAAGGGGGCGAAATGGTTACTTTTTTAGCCAGCGGGATGGGGGTTTCGCTCCCAGCCCGCGGGGTAAAAGGGCGGCAAGACTTACAATTTCAAATTGATAATGTCACTGGCGAAGCACTAACGAAAGTAAATCAAGCCATCGATGCGGGTGTGACAATTAAAGTAATCTACCGTGTTTATACGGTAAGTGATTTAACAGAACCTGCAGAGCCGGCGATTGAAATGAAAGCAGTTGATGTACAAGCCACAGCGCTAAGTTTAAATGTAGTTGCCTCATTTAATGACTTGGTAAATAAAGCCTGGCCTAAAAATCGTTACACTCCATCCATTGCCCCAGGGCTCAAATACTTCAGTTAATTATGAACCATATAAATGATTACCTAAGCGTACCTTACGTTGATGGTGGTCGAGATATGGCTGGCCTTGATTGTTGGGGTCAGCCACGTCTTGTGCTGCACAATGTATTTGGTAAACCGCTGTTTAAATCGTTTGGCCATGTAAGGGCCGATGATAAAGCCAATTTAACAAACGCCTACAGTAAGCTGGTTGATCAGTTTAAACCTTGCCAACCTAAAGAGCAGGCGCTTGCGTGTGGGTTTAGAGGGCAAAGTTTAATACACATGGGCTTATGTGTTTTTATGGACGGGCAGTTACACATACTGCATACATCACGTAAAAAAGGCCCATCTATTGTAAAAGTCGCTGACTTTAAGCGGTTATTTTTTGAGGTTAAGTTTTATGAGCACACAGGTTGAAGTTAAGGTTTATCCTAACAAACTTGATCTTGATTTATTCGAATCCTGTATCGGTTTCGTGGGTCAAACATTAGATGATTGGTTAAAGAAAAATGTGCCTGACTATTTTGAGTGTGAACAGCCCTTATTTAGTGTAACCATTAACGATAGTCATTTACTTCCTAGCAAATGGGCGACCTATACTTTTAAATGCAATGACGATATTAAGTTAATTGTTGAAGCTAAAGATCCTGCAACAATTGCTTATGCTGTGATTGCAATTGTAGCCGTAGGTTATGCAGTTTATACAGCCAACCAAATTCCCGATAACTATAACTCAACGACTCCTGACGGCAGTAGTATTTATGATGTAAACACTCAAGGTAACAAACCTCGTTTGATGGGTATTATTCCAGAAGCAGCTGGTCGCCATTTAATTTACCCCGATTACTTAACCATGCCGCGCCGCGAATACATTGATAACGAGCAGTGGCTTTATTTAATGTTAAGTGTCGGCAGTGGTGAGTATGAAATATTGCCTGAAGAGGTGTTTATCGCCAATACACCAGTTAAAAGTTACACAGGTGATGTGTTCTATGAAATATTCGGCCCTGGTGACGATGTAAGTATTCATGAAGCACATCGTAATGTTTATACCTCAAGTGAAGTAGGCTCAACACCAGGTAGTACGGGTATTGAGTTGAAAGGTAAAATAACCAGCACTGGCGGCGAAAATAACACATATAGCTACTCGTTTACTGGTAAGCAGATAATTGCCTTTGAAGAAGAGTATGAACCAGAGATAGGTAATTTCAAACATAGAACGGCTTTACCTTTTGAAGAAGGCGAAATTGTTAAAATTCAATATGCTAACAATCCTGAAAACGATGGTTATTACGAAATAATTGATAAAAACACTCAAGGCAATGAGCTTAAAAAGTTAGATGGGCAATATCAAGAAGATACAACTTGGACGGGCTTTGTAACTGAATCTAACTCTTATGCAAAAGTATTTACTGAAGACGGGGGCGGCGATGGTGAGTTTAATGGACCATTTTTTGCTGTACCGGAAGGAGAAGCAACTGATCAACTATGGTTAGATTTTTCAATGCCTAGGGGATTGGGAGAGTTAGACGATGACGGTAATTTTCAAAATCGGTCAGTTAATATTTTAGTTGAGTATAGAGCCGAAGGTGCGCTTGAATGGCTACAAGCTCCAACTATTTTATTTTCAAATGCAACAAATGACCAACTAGGTGAAACAATACCAATAACCCTACCTGAAAAAATACGGCCTGAAGTCAGAGTAAAGCGCACAACACAAGCAAGTGATGATACCCGTATATATGATGATGTTTATTGGACAGCATTAAAAGCCGAGCTTGAAAGTGCAACAAAGTATGATGGCATGACAACCCTCGCAGTGAGAATACGTGGTACCAATAACTTAGCCGGATCTGCTGAAAACAAATTTAATCTTATTGCCACGCGTGTTTTACCTGTTTTTGAAAATGGCGTATGGAGTGAGCCAAGGCCCACCACAGATATAGCTCCATTTTTTGCACATGTAGTAAAAAGTGCAGGGCATACAGATAGTAAAATAGGTTTAGAGGCAATAGAAGCATTACACGCTATTTGGCATGAAAGGGGAGATGAATTTAATGCAGTATTCGATAGCGAAAGCACCATGTTCGAAGTATTAAAGCGAGTGCTTGCTGTTGGCTTTGCAGAGCCAACCATTGATTATGGCCAAATCACCCCAGTGCGCGACCAAAAGCGAACTATCTACAAACATATGTATCAGCCTGATAATTACATAGGTATGTTAAAGCGCTCTATAAAACTGATAGATGACGACGAACCTGATGGTATAGAGGTGGAATACTTCAGCCCAATTACATGGAAGTCAGAAACTATCCTGTGTTTATTACCAGGTGATTTGGGGATTAATCCAGAAAAAGTAAGAGCATTTGGCATTACAAATCGAGACAAAGCTTATCAATATGGTATGCGTAAGCGCCGTACTCGTCGCTATCGCCGTACACGTTTTGACTTTAAAACAGAAATGGATGCTCTCAATTCACGCTATTTAGACTACTGTGCACTTGCCGACGATATACCAGGCTTTGAACAAACAGGTAGGGTTTTGTTAGTTAATGGCCGCTCAATATTTGTTGATGACGATGGCTTGGACTGGCAAACAGGCGAGGCGCATATATTAGCGCTCAGAAAGCCAGACGGTAAATTATCCGGCCCATACAACGGCACAAAAGGAAGTGCTAATAACGAAGTGATAATTGATGACGACCTAGACTTCACGCCAGTATTTGACGGCTCAATAGAACCACCTTTGTACATGTTTGGTATCAACGAACGTTGGTGCAACGGCGTATTAATTCGCGATATAAAACCATCATCCACAGACCAAGTAAGCGTAACCGCAGAGTTAGACGATGATAGAGTCTATTTAGACGACGATAGCACCGCACCAAGCGAAGAAAATATAGTTATTCCACCCATATATTCTTAATAACAAAAAGCCGCAGATTAGCGGCTTTTTTTTTTCTTGTCCCATCTATTGAACATGCCGTTAAGGACAATGGCAATACCTAACCCTATTAAAAAGCCAATGATGTTACCGTAAATGGTTAGCACAGCGATTAGCGCTATTAAAAATAACGCTACAATAATTTTTAGAACTCCTGACATCGTTTCTCCCTAAATATTTTTTATTATCTAATCATAAACATCGTAATATGCGAATTCAATTTTAGCTACTGCTGAATCTTTATTTGATCTGGCGAATAAATATTTCTTATGCTTGAGAGTGTGTTCTGGGAAGAAAGTAAAAACAAATAATACAAATATAATACAAATATAGTACAAATGAGCTTTTAGAAGTTACATTTTAATTTGGTGTAAGTGCAGGATATTAAAGGGGAAATAATGGTCGGTATGGAGAGATTCGAACTCTCGACCCCTGCCACCCCATGACAGTGCGCTACCAAGCTGCGCTACATACCGACGTTGTTTGCAATAGTACGTGTATTTTTTTAAAAATCAATAAGCGATTGTTTGTTTGGGTGTTTATTACGCAAGAGGCCTAAAAAGGCGCCCTTGCGGTGTATTAATTAGCTAGTCTTTATTTAGCCACTTTTTGATCGAGTCATACATCTTATCTCGTATTAATGGCTGAGCTTTTTTGTTAGGGTGTAAACTATCGTTTTGCATTAGCTCAGGTTGGCTGGCAATATCGAGCATAAAAAAGTTCATTAAATGCGCATTTGTTTCTTCGCTAACGCGCGAAAAAGTGTCAGTAAACATTTTACTGTAACGCGGGCCGTAATTAGGGGGAATGTAAATCTCCATTAAGGCGGTCATCGCATTAGCTGCTTGGCTTTTTTGAATAAGAGACGTTAAGTTAGTTTGCATTTTTTTAACTGGGAAACCACGTAAACCGTCATTAGCACCTAGCTCAATAAGTACATGAGTGGGTTCGTATTGCTCAAGCAATGCATCTAAACGGCGTAGGGCTCCACCAGATGTTTCGCCACTAATACTGGCGTTGATAAGTTCAATGTCGGCTTGTTCGTCATCGTATTTATCTTGTAACAATTTTACCCAGCCTTCTTCTTGTTGAAGTCCGTAGGCTGCGCTTAAACTGTCACCGAGTATTAAAATCGTGTTTTCGGCTGCTGCGCTCAGCGGTTTGATAACTAAAAATAAAATGAATACTAAACGAAGGATTGAATGAGTCATATGTCAGCGCTTTCTCAATTAAATATAATTCAGGTTAATGGTTTGTCTAAAATAGTTTCTACCTTTGAAGGTGAGCTGCCCATCCTCAGCGACATCAGCTTTAATGTCAAGCATGGCGAGTCTGTTGCTATTGTTGGCACGTCGGGCTCTGGTAAATCAACGTTACTCAGTTTATTAGCGGGGCTGGATACCGCAAGCAGCGGCGAAATATTTTTAGATGGTGAACCATTACACAATTTAGATGAAGAAGAGCGTGCTGCACTGCGCGCGGCTAAAATTGGATTTGTGTTTCAATCGTTTATGTTAGTACAAAGCTTAACGGCACTTGAAAACGTTATGCTACCAGCAGAGCTTGCTGGCGAAAGTGATGCGAAAGAGCAAGCAATTGCTTTGCTTGAAAAAGTAGGTTTGAGCCATCGAATTGATCATTACCCGTCGCAACTCTCTGGCGGTGAACAGCAACGTGTCGCTATTGCGCGAGCATTTATTGGTACACCTAAAATACTATTTGCTGATGAGCCTTCGGCTAACTTAGACAGCAAAAACGGTAAAATGATTGAATCCTTATTATTTGATTTAAACACGCAACACGGCACTACGCTTATTTTGGTAACTCACGATGAAGGGCTTGCACAAAAATGTGAGCACATTATTCAAATAGAAGCGGGTTTACTGGTAAAAAGCCAAGTAGAGGACGTTGCTAATGTGGGTTAAGTTAGCGCTTAAGTTATTTTCACGAGAATTTCGCCGTGGTGAGCTCACGGTTATAAGCGCAGCTATCGCCCTTGCTGTTTTAACCGTGCTTACACTGTCGATGGTTACTGAGCGAATAGGGCAAAGTATTGCGCAAAAAAGCAGTGCTTTTATTGCAGCAGACCGTGTACTTGCAAGCGACCATGTTCTGGACACCGCTTTTATTACTCAAGCACATAGCCAAAATTTAAAAACGGCGCAAATGGTGTATTTCGACACTATGTTGTTTGCCGATGATGAAATGCAGTTTAGCTCAGTAAAAGCGGCTTCTAATGCGTACCCGCTAAAAGGGCAGTTAAAAGTTAAAGATACCCTAACCGGTGAAACTAAAGTTGCTAATAGCGGGCCAACGCCGGGTAATGTGTGGCTAAGTGAGTCGGTATTTTACAGTTTAAATATTGATATAGGCGCGCAAGTAGAGCTTGGCGCGGCATTATTTAATGTTTCAAAAGTTATTGTAGAAGAGCCAGACGCGCCATTTAATGTATTTTCAAGTAGCCGTCGTGTGCTTATTAATATTGACGATGTGGCAAAAACCGAAGTTGTGCAGCCGGGTAGTCGTGTTTATTATCGCCAACTTTATGCAGGTAGTGAGGCCGATATAAATAGCTTTTACGAGTGGCTTAAACCACAAATGAAAGAAAACCAACAATGGTATGGCGTTAAAGACCGCCAATCACCCATTTCAAACAGCTTAAACCGCGCAGAGAGCTTTTTATTACTAGCCGGCTTATTAGGTATTATTTTAGCCGCAGTGGCTATAGCTGTTTCAGCAAAACGTTATTGTGAACGCCAATACGACCCAGTAGCGATGATGAAAACGCTAGGCGGTAGCCGCTCAATGATCCGCAAAATATACATGCTCCATTTATTGCTTGTATGTGCAATGGCGGTAAGTATTGGGCTGTTAATTGGTTATGGCTTGCAAGAAATAGCAACAAGTTACTTATCAAAAAGTATGGGCAAAGAGCTGCCTTTAGGTGGCTTTAAACCTTGGCTGGTGGCTATAAGCACCGGCGTAATTTGTGCCGTTATGTTTTCTATTAAACCGTTATTTGATTTATTTGATATTCCACCGCTTAGAGTACTGCGCCGTAACTTAGGTGACAAGTTGGCTGTAAGTCGTGTGCATTTAGGTATGAGTGCGCTAACTGTGTTTTTATTAATGTGGTTATTTAGTAACAACATAAAAATAACGCTTATTTTGTTTATATCAACACTTGCGCTAATTGGTGTGCTGTTTTTAGTATCTAAATTAATATTTGGTGGTGGTCGAAAGCTAGGATTAAAGCCAGGTAATAGTTGGTCGCTTGCAATTGCATCTATCCAAAAGCGTGCAAATGTGAACGCGGTACAGTTAATTAGTTTTTCGTTAGCAATTAAATTACTGCTGTTTTTAGTGGTACTTAAAAACGACATGATATCTGATTGGCAGTCGCAACTTCCAAGCGACGCGCCTAATGCGTTTTTGGTTAATATTACGCAAAATGAGCTTGAGCCAATTAATGAATATTTAGCTCAAAAAGATATTCAGGTATCAGAGTTTTATCCCACTATTCGTGGGCGCGTAAATGCGGTAAACGGCGAGTTGGTAGCACGTTCTGTATCGCTGCAAGACAACGAGAAAAAAGACGAAGAAGCACGTGCAGGTATTGGTCGTGAGCTAAACCTTACATGGCTTAAAGATGTGCCTGACCAAAATGAAGTAACACAAGGCACGTGGTTTGGTGAAAATGCGATGGCTGAGGCTTCAGTAGAGGAGTCGATGCTTGAGCGATTAGATGTTGAGATAGGCGATACGCTTACATTTTTAATTGGTTCGCAGTCGTTCGACGCTAAAATAACCAGTGTGCGCAAAGTAAATTGGGCCACGCTTAAACCTAACTTTTTTATTATTTTAAGCCCTGATGTACTTGCAGATTTTCCGGCGACGTATATTTCGTCGGTACGTATAAATCCAGATCAAAAACGTGACTTTAGCCAGTTATTACGTACTTACCCTACTATTACAGCCATTGATATTGATAACTTTGTTAAGCAAATACAAACTACTATTTCGCAAGTATCGCTCGCCATTGGCTTTGTACTTGCAATTGTTGTGCTGTGTGGCGCGCTTGTACTTATATCGCAAGTGCAAGCTAGTTTAGGTGAGCGTATGCAAGAAATTGTAATACTGCGAACGCTTGGGGCTAAAAGCCGATTAATTAAAAACGCGACCCTGTATGAGTTTTTATTACTAGGCGGTTTAGCTGGTTTAGTGGCTGCATTTTTTAGTGATATAGCGCTTTTGATTGTGCAGCAACAAATGTTTGATTTAGCAGGTAAGTTACACCCACATATATGGATTATTGGTCCGGTAGCTGGCGGCGTATTTGTGGCAGGTTTAGGTTATTTAATGATTGCCCGAACACTTAAACAAAACACCCAAGGATTAGTGCGTGCCCTAGGGTAAGCTTAAACTAACATGTTCCTGTAAATGCCCACCTAGTACGTGGGCATTTTTGTTTTTCTTTGTACTGGTAATTTATACAGTGCTCTGGCATTATTAGCGTAATTTAAAAATAATAACAATGGAGCGCTGTTTGGCCATCATTTTAGGGATCGATCCTGGTTCACGTTTGACCGGATATGGTGTTGTTGCCCATCAAGGTTCTAAATTTACATACTTAGGCAGTGGCTGTATTAAGTTAGCCGATCATCCTTTTCCGGTTAGGCTTAAAATGATCTACCAAGGCATTACACAGCTTATTGAACAGTTTTCGCCAGAAACCTTTGCCATTGAAAAAGTATTTATGGCGCACAACCCCGATTCAGCTTTAAAACTAGGCCAAGCTAGAGGCGCTGCGATTGTGGGCGCTGCGATGGCCGACTTACCCGTATTTGAATACTCAGCTAGGCAAATTAAGCAAGCAGTAGTAGGCAACGGTGGCGCAGATAAAACACAAGTGCAACACATGGTAAAAAATATTTTAAAACTACCCGGTACGCCACAGGCCGATGCAGCTGATGCACTCGCTATTGCGATTTGCCACGCCCACTCAGAACAAAATTTAATTAAACTAGCGGGCAGCGCAAGCAAAACCGTTAGAGGACGTTTAAGGAAATAATTATGATAGGCCGCTTAAATGGTATTTTAGTCGAAAAACAGCCACCAGAAATATTACTCGAAGTAAGTGGTGTAGGTTACGAAGTACAAATGCCAATGACCTGTTTTTACGATTTACCAAAAATTGGTGAAAACGCGATTGTTTACACTCACTTTGTAGTGCGTGAAGATGCTCAACTATTATTTGGTTTTAATAATAAAGTTGAACGTGCATTGTTTAGAGAGCTATTAAAAGCAAATGGCGTAGGGCCAAAACTTGGCTTAGCTATTTTATCGGGCATGTCGGCAAAACAATTTGTAAGTTGTGTAAATAACGAAGACTCAACATCGCTTGTTAAATTACCCGGTGTAGGTAAAAAAACAGCCGAGCGTTTAGTACTCGAAATGAAAGATAGACTAAAAGATTGGGGTAATGATTTATTTACGCCATTTAGCGACAGCGCAGTAATAGAGCCAATGAGCGATGCGACAATAGCTAATAACGCAGCCGATGATGCCGTATCGGCACTGCTTGCATTAGGTTATAAATTGCCACAAGCTCAAAAAGCAGTAAAATCGATAAGCAAACCCGATATGTCTACTGAGGTTCTTATT
Organism: Pseudoalteromonas sp. SG43-1; assembly: GCF_014164415.1. Classification (NCBI taxonomy): domain Bacteria; kingdom Pseudomonadati; phylum Pseudomonadota; class Gammaproteobacteria; order Alteromonadales; family Pseudoalteromonadaceae; genus Pseudoalteromonas; species Pseudoalteromonas sp. SG43-1. The sequence goes on from NZ_JACJFD010000022.1 coordinate 84,592, forward strand.
AGAGAATCTTTAAAATCTATGTTGTGAGTAACCCATGATTGAAGCGGATCGCTTAATTGATGCGACTGAAAAAACAAATGAAGACTCTATAGATCGTGCAATAAGACCAAAACTTTTAGCCGACTACAGAGGCCAGCCTCATGTTAAGCAGCAAATGGAAATTTTTATTGAAGCTGCGCGAACCCGTGGTGAAGCACTCGATCATTTATTAATATTTGGCCCACCTGGGCTTGGTAAAACCACGCTTGCAAATATTGTAGCCAATGAATTACACGTAAGTATTAAAACAACATCAGGCCCTGTACTTGAAAAAGCAGGCGATTTAGCTGCTCTACTTACTAATTTAGAAGAGGGCGACGTACTGTTTATTGATGAAATACACAGGCTAAGCCCGCAAGTTGAAGAAATACTGTATCCCGCAATGGAAGACTACCAGCTTGATATAATGATTGGTGAAGGCCCAGCTGCGCGTTCTATTAAATTAGACTTACCTGCATTTACACTCATTGGTGCAACCACTCGAGCAGGCTCGCTTACATCGCCACTGCGTGACCGTTTTGGAATTGTGCAGCGATTAGAGTTTTATTCTGTAGAAGATTTGTCGCACATAGTAGGGCGCTCTGCACATTATCTTGGTTTAGAAATGTGTGACGATGGCGCTACCGAAATTGCCCAGCGCTCACGCGGCACACCACGTATTGCAAACCGCTTATTACGCCGTGTACGCGATTACACTCAAGTAAAATCTGACGGTACAGTAAACGCCGATGTAGCTAAGCAAGCCCTTGATATGATTGACGTAGATAAAAGTGGTTTTGATTATATGGACCGCAAATATTTACTCGCCATAATCGAAAAATTTATGGGCGGCCCTGTCGGGCTCGACAATGTAGCGGCTGCTATTGGTGAAGAGCGCGAAACAATAGAAGATGTAATAGAGCCATTTTTAATCCAGCAAGGATTTATTCAGCGAACACCACGTGGGCGCATAGTCTCTGATAGTGCATATCATCACTTTGGTTTACTTCCTAAAAAAGACTAGCCTATATACTTTACTTGCTGTGGTTTATTGCGCAGCAGGTAATTGTCTCAGTATCCCTTTGTTTCAAATTATTATACTCAAAACCTCAACACACTGTTGCAAATGTTATTTCAAAATACTAATACGCTTTATAGTTAACTGTTAATTCACAGGGCGTTAAGACTCGCGAGGCTATCCTGCGTACCATTCAAACTAGTAAGCGAATTATTTATTGTAAATTAGGTAGGGCAATTATTAGTTTATAAATAAAATATGTAGCGCACTAAATTGCAGGCAAAAAAAAGCCCGCAAAAAATGCGGGCAAACAACAAGTTGAAGGAAGTAATCCAGGGGAACTACGTTTTACTAAATTTGGTTTTATCCAGAAAGAGTAAAACAATGTAATACGATAAAATATCCTATTACTAAGAACTTGGCTTAATGAAACTATCTCATTCAGTGCGCTAGCTCGGTATGGGGGAATAATACGTAAGTTTACTTTTTTGTTCAAACTAGAAAATTTGTATTTTCAGATTAGAAAAACTAATTTAGTGAATTTTATTGTTGTTTGAATCTTGTGCGTTAATTAATCGTTAAATTTATAAGTTTATGAAATTTATAACTTAAGTAATTTATTTCGTTATAGCTCGGTATTAGTTTTACTATTACGTGGAGGTGAGGCTTATAGGTTTTGAGTGTTTATGCTCTTATTTTGAATAAACGGCGCATTTTATGACGTTTCATGTATATATTTACGCATATTTATAGTTAGCGAGTTTGTTTAAAAGTTTAAATAAAATACTGAGGCAAAGGGAAATGCTAACTAAAGCTGTTTTTTTAACGTTTTTTGTTGCCTATTCATAGCAATACCGTTGTCAGCTTGAAATGGACTAGATACACTAGATGCAACTTTTGGCCGTGTAAGCGGTCATATTTACACAAATTAACCAATTTGCCGTATTTTGAAATTATTTAGGAGTTTAACGTGGGATCAGGGCTTAATTTTTTAGATCTAATTTTAGAAGCAAGTTTGCTTGTTCAATTAGTAATGTTAGGGCTAGTTGCCATGTCTGTAATGTCGTGGACAATTATATTTCAACGTAAAAAAGCAATATCGGATGCGCTAATAAATGCTAAGAAATTTGAGCAAAAGTTTTGGTCGGGTATCGATTTAAGCAAATTATATAACGAGATATCGTCACGCAGCGGTCAGTCTCAAGGCATTGAAGCTTTGTTTACTTCGGGCTTTAAAGAGTTTGCTCGTCATAAAAAGAATACATTTCAAAGTGCGAGTATTGTTATGGAAGGAACGCACCGCTCTATGCGTGTTGCGCTTTCTCGTGAAATTGAGAAAATGGAATCTAGTCTATCGTTTTTAGCAACAGTAGGTTCTATAAGTCCGTACATCGGTTTGTTTGGTACAGTGTGGGGTATAATGAATGCCTTTATTGCACTAGGTGAAGTTAAGCAAGCTACATTACAAATGGTAGCACCAGGTATTGCAGAGGCACTTATTGCGACTGCTATGGGTTTATTTGCGGCGATCCCTGCTGTTATTGCTTATAACCGTTTTTCAAACAGTGTTGAAAAGCTTGAGTCTCACTATATTAACTTTATGGAAGAGTTTGCTAATATTTTACACCGTCAAGCAGCTACACAAATAGAGGCACAAGCGAATGTATCAGCGTAAAAAGCGCCGTCCGGTCGCAGAGATTAATGTAGTACCTTACATTGATGTAATGTTGGTACTACTTATAATATTTATGGCTACAGCACCGCTTATTACGCATGGTGTAAAAGTTGATTTACCTAAAATGGAAGAGTCTGATTTAGTTGATACTAAAGATACTCCGCCTATTATTGCTTCAATAGATGCACAAGGTAAATATTACGTGAGTGTAGGTACTGATCCAGAAGAGCCTATGGAAGCACTGGATGTAGCGGCGGTTATAAAATTACAGCTAATGAAAAACCCTGACGTGCCGGTAATGATTAAAGGCTCGGGTAAGGTGTCGTATCAAGAAGTATTATTACTAATGGATTTTTTGAAAAATGCAGGCGTACCATCAGTAGGATTAATGACTGAATCCTTTGAGGGGAAGTAGCTGTATGAATAGTTCAGTAGTAAAATCAATAGTACTTCATTTAGGGATTGGTGGGTTTTTGTATGCTTCTGCAAATATTCATCCGCCAACACCTAAAGTAATGGAAGTAACGCTTAATTCGGCTATACCTACGCCAGATAAAGCGGTATCAGCCGTTACAGTTGATCAAAAACAAGTTGAGCAAAAAATTGCTGAACTTCAAAAGAAAGAAAAAGATAAAAAAAGTGCTGAAGATAAACGTATCCGTGATTTAGAACGCAGAGCGGCCAATGCACGTAAGCAACGCGAATCAGAAGCACGTAATATTAAAAAGCTAGAGCAAGAGCGTAAAGCTAAAGAGAAAGAAAAAGCGCAAGCCGAGGCAGAAGCTAAAAAAGCACGTGCCATTGAGCAAAGAGAG
>NZ_JACJFD010000023.1:0-36625 GCF_014164415.1 Pseudoalteromonas sp. SG43-1
TGAGTATGTTCGTTAATCATAATGTGCCCTCAAACAAGATTTGAAGATCTGATCATGACATTGAGATTTAGTTCAAAAAAATCCCCGCTAATTTCTTAGCAGGGATTTGTGTATAAGAGACAGCTGTAAAGCGGCTTTTTTGTATTTAGTTGGATGGAGCTTTACGCCCAACCTTCGTAGCGCTTACGACGTGACAGCACTATCGTTAATATAATACCTAAAAACAGGCCTAAAAACGCAATAGCACCACCGTAAGTCAGTAGCTGGCGTTTCTCTTTTGAGCTAGCAGCTTCTTTTTGAGTGCGCTCTTGCTCTAGCGTTGTTTTAAGCTTAGTAATTTGAGCAGATAACTGCAGATTTTGATCTGTTAAAGTTTGGTTTTGTTCTTGTAGCTGTGGAAGTTCTATTTGAGCTTGACGTAGCTTTTCTTGCATAGTGCTCATTTCGCTACTTAGTGTTTTGTACTGTTGGTGTAAGCCCGCTGTTTTAGTAATAAACTTAGTTTCTATCCAGCCTTCGCGGTCTTTATCATCTTTAATTTTTATAAAGCCGTTTTCTTCATTTGATAACAAGGTTAACTTTGTTCCAGCATCTACAGAGCCGAGTAGTCGATAATTTTTACTCGCCCCAGAGCGCATAAAAGTGTATAGATTATCGATAATATAAGCGGTGTTTGCATTCGTTGAATTTGCAGGTTGTGCTTCTTGTGCATAACTCATGAATGTGGTGGCTGTTAAAAGTAGCCCTAATAAACAATGTTTTAGCATTTATCTACCTTGTTGATCTAACTGCGTCCGTTATGAACGTGATTTTTATTTCACATAAGTAGTTAGATAGTATGGATTAAATAGATCAATAGCAAGACTGATATTGTAACCCAGTACGGTAACGCAGGAGTAGTTATCGAGTCCACTAGGTTACAAGCCTCACGCTATGATTAAATTGCTCCTAGATAGAACGAAATTTAATCCACAAAGGTCATCAGGCCCTAAAATAAGGTTAAAAAATTTGCATTGTTAAGGCGCTTTGTTTATTTTGAGCACTTATTTATTTTAAAGGTAATCCGCAAACCGAATGGATACTGAGATAGAACTGAAATTTTTGGTATCAGATGCCGTTATTCCACTGATCCCCTCGTTAATTACTCAATTTGCAAAAACGGTGAAGAATAAACCGTCTCGCAGCTTACAAAATGCATACTACGATACGCCAAGCAGAGAGCTTAGAGCGCTTGATATAGGCTTTCGAACGCGTTGTTCTGACAGCGAATGCGAGCAAACTATAAAGCTTGCAGGTGAAGTGGTAGGTGGTTTACACCAACGTCCAGAGTACAATTTACCAATTGAATCAAGCCGCCCTAATTTAATGGCGTTTGATGCTGATATTTGGCCTCATGGCATGCAAATAAGCGCCATCTCAAAAAACTTGTATCCAATATTTAGTACTAACTTCATTCGTCGTACTTGGTTAATTGAAACCGAAAGTGGCGCTAAAATTGAAGTCGTACTCGATAAAGGTGAAATTGCGGCTTCGGGTAAAATTGAAATTATTAGCGAGCTAGAAATTGAGCTAGTTGAGGGCAGTCGTAATGAGCTGTTTGCATTTGCAGATATACTAGTTAGCCAAAACTGCATACGCTTAGGTTTGTATTCTAAGGCCGCGCGTGGTTATCGACTTGCTGATGAAAAACCTTTAATGCCAAGCAAATCTATTGGTTTTGTACAATTACCAAAGTCGACTACTCAAGAGCGTGCTTTAGTTGAAGCCATGAACTTTGGCATTCGCTTTGTACAAAAGCACGAGCAATGCTATTTCGATAAGCCAAGTTTAAAAACACTTAAACGCGTAACTGACGGCATCAGTTTAATCCGCCATACTTTTTGGCTATACGACGATATAGTATCTAAAGAAAGTACAGAGCACTTACGTACCGAACTTAAATGGTTATTAAGTGAATTAGCGTGGGTAGAAAACGCGATTCAATTAAAAACGTACACGTCTAAACGCCATGCTTTTTATAAAAAAATTAATGCGGCGCCAGCACTTGCTCAAGTCATTGGAGACTTAAAAGAGTTACAGCCAAGCATTGACGATATAAATGCACTGTTTCACAGCGCACGTTATAATCGTTTATTACTATCGTTAACTACCTGGTTAATCGATAAGCAATGGCGTAAAGACTGGGGGCAAGCAGAGCTTCAAGCGGCTGAGCAAAATGTGTCGTCTATTGCCAATAGGCTTTTCAATAAAGACTGGAAAAACCTGCACGAGTTGCTTCCAAAGGAGCAAACACTCGATGTCGCTTCGTATTTAAACCTACGAACTCAGCTTGAAAATAGCCTACTGAGCGGTAACTGTTTAGGATCGTTATTTGATAAAGAAGAACGCCTAGAGTTTAGATTGCCTTGGCTTGATATTTCTCATGGTATTTATGAATTAAGTACGCTTGAGTATTTAAAGCAATTATGTGCAGGGCAAGAGGACGAACAGCTTGCTAAAATCCAGTCATGGCTTGAACAAAAGTCTGAATATTTGGTCAGTGCCATGGAGCAAAGTCGCCTTGCTTCACTTGACATAGAACCTTACTGGCAAAAATAAATGATGCGCTTTTGTAATAAAATTCAGTTGCAAAAGTGTTTATTCGTTATTTTTTTATTAGTTAGTTTTAACACTTACGCTGAGCCCATATGGCATTTGTATAAAAACAAAAATGGCGTAAGTGTGTATTATCAAAGCCACAGTGATAATACCTTTGAAGTAAAAGCGCAGATGAGCGTGAAAGGCGTATCCACCAATGAGTTTTTAGAATTACTTAGTGATACCGATGCCGCACCCCAATGGCTCGAAAATATATCTCAGGTAAAGGTTATTAAGCACATAAGCCCATCAGAAAATTTAGTGTACAGTTATTTTAATTCTCCTTGGCCTGTTAGAGATAGAGATAGCATTACTTATTCTTGTTATTCACAGCTGACTGCAAATAAAAGCCAATTGCTTATTAAGGCTCGCCCTAATAAGCAGCCCAAAAACAATGGCGTTATAAGAATTACTACTTTAAATGCACGCTGGCTGCTGAGTGAGGACAAAGGCCGCCTTGATATTGAGTACCAAGTATATGCTTTGCCTGATGGGGCAATACCTACTTGGCTAAGCAATAAGGTCGGATTGAAAAGTACTTACATCACATTTATGAACTTGCATCATATGCTCACAGATAAAAAATACACTCCAAAACTACCTGTAATCAAAGCAGGTCAATGCTAAATATCGAATATATAATAATTTAATGGTGTGTTGAGTAGTCTTTAACTACGCTTAAGCAATAATGACACGCTATTATTTGGAGAATTGATGAAGTATTTAGTGGCTATATTATGTTTGATACACAGCTCATTCTTATTAGCTCAAGAATATACCTTTGGTGTAGTGCCGCAATACGAGCCGCAAAAGCTAAATACTATTTGGCAACCTTTGTTAAAGCAAGTAAGTAAGCAAACAGGGGTAACAATAAAGCTAATTACAGTTGAGTCTATTCCTGTATTTGAAAAAGCCTTTGCTAATGGCGAGTACGACTTTGCATACATGAACCCATGGCATAGTGTTGTAGCATACGAAAAACAGGGGTATTTACCACTAATAAAAGATGCAGGGCGAAAGCTGCAAGGTATTTTGCTCGTAAACAAAGACAGTGATATTGATAATTTAAGCCAACTAGAGGGCGCTGAAATAGCATTCCCTGCACCTAACGCATTAGGTGCGTCATTATTAATGAGAGCTGATTTAGCATTGTTATACGGGCTAACAATAAAGCCTGTATATGTCCAAACTCATCCATCGGTATATTTAAATGTAGCACTGCACTCAACAATGGCGGGCGGTGGTGTAATGGGCACATTTAAACAACAACCAGAAAGCTTACAAAATAAACTCAAAATTCTTTATAAAACGCGTGAAATTAGTCGCCACCCAATTGTTGCCCACCCAAGGGTTGATGCTGCAATACAGTTAAAAGTGCAACAAGCTATTTTAGATATAGGGCAAAGCGCAGAGCATAAACATTTACTTGCAGGTATCCCAATTATTAAACCTAGTATTGCAACTTTAGCAGAGTATCAGCAGTTAACTCAGTGGGGCTTGCGCTCATTTTATGTTGAAAATTAGAGGGTTTCGTAGTTTAAGGGCGCAAAGCTTTATTGTTGTATTGCTTTGTGGCTTGCTTATGGCATGTCTTTTTATGTTTTACGCATTACCTGAACAAGCGCGTTGGGTAAACGATGGGCTTTCAAAGGCTGCTCAGCGTTCTTTAGCGCAGTTATCGACTTCTATAACGACTCCGTTGTTAACTAGGCAATATGCAGAGCTATATGAAGAGATAGACAGTCAACTTCAAACTCGCCCTAATTGGAAAAGTATTAAAATTGTTGATGTTGATTCAAAAAACCAATTGTATCCGCTTGATAATTGGGTTGGAGCAAATGAAAACGGCGACATGCTGTTATCTCAACAGGTGATATTTTTAGACAAACCGCTGGCTAATATTAGCTTGGTTGTTAATTTTACTAATGAAATTAACGAATCTTCAAAACTTCATTACACCTTAATATATATACAATTTATTATTTTAGTTATCGTTTTTATAGGTTTGGCTTGGCTGGTGGATTACAGGGTTACATCGCCGTTGAGGACGCTAAAACTTGGGTTTTCACGTTTAGCCAAAGGCGACTTTGATTGCCATATAGATAAACAACAACAAAATGAAGTGGGCAGTGTAATAAATGCATTTAATAATATGGTTGATGAGGTTGCGAATAACCATCAAAAATTAAATGCATTACGAATTCAAGCTGAGTCTGCAAGTAAAGCAAAGTCAGATTTTATGGCCAGTATGAGCCACGAATTAAGAACTCCATTAAATGCAATTTTAGGCTTAGCCCAGCTGTATGGATATGATGAGAGTGCAAATAAAGTACAAAAAGAAAACGCGAAAAGCATTTATCAAGCTGGAGAACATTTACTATTACTCATAGACGATGTGCTTGATTTAACAGCTATTGAGTCGGGTAATATGCAGTTTAGTTTTTCTTATGTGCCTATTAAAAGCATATTAGAAGAGTCAGTAGAGCTTGTCACTGAGCTTATTAAAGGGCAATCAATAACACTGCAAACTCACGGTTTTGAGTCCTTAGAAGGGTTGAGTATTTATATTGATCAGCGCCGCTTTAAACAAGTGATGCTTAACTTGCTTTCAAATGCGATTAAATACAACAAACCAAATGGCAGTATTAATATTAATTGTCGGGTGTTAAGTAATAAACAATGCGAAATAGATGTAATAGATACCGGATGTGGATTTTCTCCAGATGACATTTCTCGCCTATTTAAACCTTTTGACCGCTTAGGCGCTGAAACCAGTAAAGTAAATGGAACCGGTATTGGTTTAGTGATAACTAAGCAGCTGGTAGAGCGTATGCAAGGGTCTTTGAGCGCACAAAGCGAGCAGCACAAAGGTTCTTGTTTTACGCTAAACTTTAACAGTTTTGATCAAACTGACTTGCCAGCACAAGTGCAAGCCCCTCAAATAACACAGCAAAGCTTAAATGCGGTAACGCTTCCTACGCTTGAGGTTTTAGTGGCAGAAGATCAAGTTACAAATCAGCAAGTGTTAAAACAGCAATTAACTATGCTTGGAGTGTGCTCTACTTTTGTAAGTAACGGTGAGCAAGCTTGGGAGGCCATACAAAATAAACGCTTTGATATTTTACTAACCGACATTCAAATGCCCTTACTCGATGGGTTAGGGTTAGCCAAAAAAATACGCGAAAACACTCATTTTGATGAACTGATTATAATTGCAATTACGGCCAACATTACCAAAAACAACATAGATAATTGTTATACTTGTGGAATGAATGGCTTTTTAACAAAGCCTATTGAGCTTGTTAAATTAAAGTCGTTATTGATGGAGCATTCTCAAACTATGGTCAATACACGTTCAGAAAAATCAGATGGTGAAAGTATAGCTTCAGATAGTTTTGATCAATTAGATATTACGCTACTAAAAGCAATGCTTGGTGATGATCCTAGCGTACATTGCATGGTATTTAATGCGTTTTTACAAACAGCAGGGGAGCAAATTAAATTAGCTAACGCGTATGCTAAAAGTAAAAACTATGTTGATTTAGCTTTTCAGGCTCATGCATTAAAGTCGTCTTCAAAGTCTGTGGGGGCTATTGAGTTGGCAAATATATGCCAACAGATAGAAACACAGGCAGAGAGTGAAATAGTTAAAGGTGATTATATACAGCAGCTGGAAGAGTGCTTTAACGATGTAGTCACACAACTTAAAAGCTATTGTTTACGATATGAAAAACGCACATAAAAAATGGCTCTTAAAGAGCCATTTTTTGTTTTAGGTATATTAGTATTTAGCCGCTTGCCCTTTTTTGGGTAAAGCGTGCTGTATAAAGTCACGTAAATCGTTATTAGAGCTTTCTAAATCAGCGTGGCGAAGGTACATCATGTGTCCGCTTCTGTAGCCTTTAAAGCTCAAACGGTCTTTCATTTTACCGCTTGGGTCTAATTGCCATAACGTATATTTAGCGTCAAAGTAATTGGTTGCGCCATCAAAGTATCCTGATTGGATCATCACGTTTAAGTAAGGGTTTTGTGCCATTGCTAAACGTAGGTTTTCGCCTGTATTATTACCGGTTCTATCCCATGGGTGAACATTACCAAATAAATTATATTTTACATCCGTTTTATAGTTTAGCTCTTCACGCAAGTAGTGATTAATTGCAGGAGTGAAAGAGTGTAACCAAGAGGTAAGTTCAGCCCAGTAGTCTGGGGATTCACCCGCGTCTCTTTTATCCATTCCTAAATAACGAGAATCTAAGCGGCCTACAGTTTGACCACGTTCACGTAGTAGCTCTTTCCAGAAAAACTGAGTTGGAATATCTAAGTTATTTTGCTCAACAAACTTTTCTGATAAGCCTGCGTAGTGCGCCATTTTTGTAATTATGCGTCGCTTTTCATCAGCATTAATAAAGCCACCTTTAGCAAGCGCAGGGATTAACTCATTTACAGTAAACTCTTCAACTTCAGGTAATAACTCATCAAGATCTTTAGCTTGTAAATCGGCGTTAAGTGCTTTGTGATACCAAGCAGTCGCTGCAAAGTAAGGTAGGCGGTTAGCTGCTTTAATCGGACCATCGCGCTTAATACCAATGTCAGTAGGTGATACGAGAACAACACCGTTTATGTACATCCACTGACTGTTTTGAAGCTCATGAGCGAGTCCAGATACACGTGTTGTACCGTAGCTTTCACCAATTAAAAATTTAGGCGAGCGCCAGCGCTGTGCTCTATTTACAAAAGTATTTAACCACTCAGCAAGGTATTTAATATCGGCATTAACACCAAAAAATAACTCTTTTTGTTTTGCTTTGGAAGGCAGTTCGCCTTTTTCGTTTTCAAGTACGCGAGAATAGCCAGTATTTACCGGGTTTACGTAAACAATATCGGCAATATCAAGTACAGAATATGGGTTGTCTTTTACGCCATAAGGTTGAATTGGATAGCCTTCGTCATCAATTTTTAATACGCGAGGGCCAGTATAAGCAAGGTGCATCCATACCGAAGCCGAACCTGGCCCGCCATTAAAAGAAATAAGTAATGGGCGAACTGTCCTGTCGTCAACTTTGTCACGTGTGTAGTAGGTGTATTGTAGTGTAGCAACCGCGTCGCCTTTATCATCCCATACAGGTTGTGTGCCTGTAGCTACGGTATAACTAAAACGCTGGCCATTAATTTTAGCCTTATGTTGGGTAACTACTTTGCTGTCTACATCAATACGACGTTGGTTATCGGCAAGCGTGCTTGTACTAATTATTAATGCAATAACGGTTATCGGTAAACTGATAATACGACTAAGCTTCATTAGGTGTCCTTATTATTGTTGATACATCATTAAAGATAAAAATGAGTTAAATAACAAAAGTATTGAGACTAGTGGCCGATAATACTGGTTAAGTAAGGTATTAATACATTGAAAGGCGCGTATTAATCGCTTTTATAGTTATTTTGGATTTACTTTCTTTATTTAGTTAATTGCAAAATTCAGGTATATTGCGGCCTACTTGTATTGATTTTTTATACAGGCTATCACCAAAAAATCTAACGGATTACGCTTTCAAGCACATAAGTGCACTCTACACCGGATGTTTATGACTAATGCTATTGCAGTAATTGCGTGGTATTTGTCGTTTTGTGGTAAAACTAATTAAAGGTAAAGAGAAGCTTTATGCAAAGAGTATTAGTGGTTGAAGACAGTAAAGTAGTGCAGCAGGTACTTCGCCACTTAACTGCACAATACCTTGATGTGGCAATCGATTTTGCTTGGTCTTTAGCCGAATGTGCCACTTACGTAGAAAAATACGACTACACGCTTGCGTTAGTTGATTTAACCTTGCCAGATGCTCCTCACGGTGAAGTCGCAAAATATACTTTATCTAAAAAGATTCCTACGGTTGTTTTAACCTCAAAAATAGATGAGTACAAGCGCCAACAAATGCTTGAATTAGGTGTCGTTGATTATGTTATTAAAGATAATCGCGACTCTTACCATTACGCCGTTAAACTCGTTGCGCAATTGCTAAGAAACCAAGGTTGTAAAGCATTAGTAGCAGATGATTCATTACTGAGCCGCTCGTTAATGAAGCAAATGCTTGAAAAGCAATTGTTTGATGTGACAGATGCCCACGATGGACAACAAGCACTCGAAATATTAAAAGCTAATCCTGATATAAAGCTACTTATGACCGACTACGCTATGCCTTCTATGGATGGCTTTGAACTTGTTAAAGCGGTACGTAACTTTAGAGGCCGAGACGACTTAGCAATTATTGGCTTGTCGGGCGCGGGGAAACATGGCCTATCAGCGCGATTTATTAAATATGGCGCCAATGACTTTTTAACAAAGCCATTTATGAATGAGGAGTTTCATTGTCGAGTACTTCAAACAATGGAGCAACTATCGTTAATTTCAGATATTAAAGAAAGCGCGCATAGGGATCATTTAACAGGGCTTCATAATCGACGCTATTTTTATCAATATGCAGAAAAGCTCCTTAAAAGTAAAAACCAGAAAAATACTCTCGCATTGTTAGATATCGATTTTTTCAAAAATATTAACGATACATTAGGCCATGAGGGTGGCGATCAGGCTTTAAAGCAGGTTGGTTCATTAATCCGTACTACGTTTTCAAAGTTTACAGTTGCACGGGTTGGTGGAGAAGAGTTTGCCATAATATTACCTGAGATAGAGCTTGAACGTGGTCGTGAATACTTTGAAGCATTTAGAAAAAAGCTGGCTAGTTACGATTTTTCTATCAGCGATAAATCAATTAAAATTACTACAAGTATAGGCTTGGCAGACTTTCAAGACACTAGCTTGACGCAGGCAATGCGTGTTGCTGACAAAGCATTATACGAAGCTAAAAACCAAGGAAGAAACTGCGTGGTATAGCTCTGTTATATAAAGCTAAGCATGCAATTAATATATTGCACGCACCAATGTAGATAACTTGTTAAATTAACGCACCTAATTGGTGCGTTTTTTTTGTTATTTAGTTTCTGTTTTTCACTAACTTATTGTTTTAAAAAATATAAAAATAGTGGCACAAAGGTTGGATTGTTTAACCCAACAGGATAACAATAAAGAGTCCGAGGGGGCCGCTATGAAAATGATTAGTGCAATCATAAAACCATTTAAATTAGACGACGTGCGTGAAGCACTCGCTGATTTAGGAATTGAGGGGATGACAGTAGTTGATGTTAAAGGTTTTGGACGTCAACGAGGTCATACTGAGTTATATCGTGGTGCAGAATACCAAGTAGATTTTATTCCTAAGATCAAACTTGAAATTGCAACTCGTACTGAAAATTGTCAACGCGTTGTTGAAGCAATTACTAAAATTGCATCAACAGGTAAAATCGGTGACGGGAAAATTTTCGTGTACGACTTAGATCAAATTGTTCGTATCCGTACTGGCGAACTTGACGAAGAAGCAATTTAAGGGGGTCTCATGGAAAATACAATAATAGAACTAAAGTTTTCACTCGATACCTTCTATTTTTTAATATCAGGTATATTAGTAATGTGGATGGCAGCAGGTTTTGCCATGTTAGAAGCGGGCTTAGTTCGCTCTAAAAACACAGCTGAAATTTTAACTAAAAATGTCGCGCTGTATTCAATTGCATGTACGATGTTTTTATTAGTTGGCTACAACATTATGTATGTAGACAATGCCGAAGGTGGTTTTATTCCTTCAATAGGCGCTTTAATTGGCACACAAGCTGCTGATGCTGACCATTCTTTAGAATCTGATTTTTTCTTCCAAGTAGTATTTGTTGCAACGGCTATGTCGATTGTATCGGGTGCAGTTGCTGAGCGTATGAAGCTATGGGCTTTCCTTGGCTTTGCTGTAGTACTAACTGGTTTTATTTACCCTATTGAAGGTTACTGGACATGGGGTGGTGGTTTCTTATCTGAAATGGGCTTTGTAGATTTTGCAGGTTCTGCAATTGTACATGGCGCAGGTGCAGCTGCTGCACTAGCGGGTGTACTAATCCTAGGTGCTCGTAAAGGAAAATATGGTAAAAACGGTGAAATATACCCAATTCCAGGTTCAAACTTACCACTTGCTACACTAGGTACATTTATTTTATGGATGGGTTGGTTTGGCTTTAACGGTGGTTCTCAATTACTACTTTCGGATAAAGAAAACGCAACTGCGGTAGGTCAAATATTACTTAATACTAATGCAGCTGCTGCAATGGGTGCTATTGCTGCACTGTTTGTATGTAAGATACTTTGGGGCAAATCAGATTTAACCATGGTATTAAACGGTGCATTAGCAGGTTTAGTTGTAATTACTGCTGACCCACTTTCACCTTCTCCATTAATGGCATGTTTACTAGGTTTACTTGGTGGCTCATTAGTTGTGTTTAGCATTATAGCACTTGATAAAGTTAAGATTGACGATCCAGTAGGTGCTATCTCTGTACACGGTGTGTGTGGTGCATTAGGTATTATGTTAGTACCGCTAACCAATGGTGATGCAAGCTTTGTTAATCAGTTAATTGGTTTAGTGTGTATTCTTGCCTTTGTATTTGTAGCATCATTTATTGTTTGGACTGTGCTTAACAAAACAATGGGTATACGAGTAACTGAAGAGGAAGAACTAAACGGTATGGATCAACACGATTGTGGTATTGAAGCCTACCCAGAGTTTGTTTCTGTTCGAAATAGCTAATAGTTTATTTAAATAATAGTGTGTTTACATAAAGCCCTACTTCGGTAGGGCTTTTTTTGTTTCAGGGGGGGTTAACTTTTCGGATGTTAGGATATGCCCAATATGCTAAGCTCACACTCGTGAATAACCCTTGGAATAAATTACACTTAAATGGCCGACAATAAAAAAACACCTACCAGCAAACCTGCAGCTAAACGTGCTAGTAAATCGTCAAGCACGACAAAAAAAAGCACATCAAAGGGCAGTAAAAAAACAGTGAATCCCACTGTTAAACGCTCTTTTATGAGAAAAACATGGTCAGTGTTTTGGAAATTCAGCTTGGCTGTTTTTATTGCAATGGCAATGTATTTCATTTATTTAGATTCAAAAACTACACGTATATTTGAAGGTAATAAATGGCAACTTCCAGCGCAAGTGTATGCTCGTTCTATGGAGTTCTATCCGGGGCAATTTTTATCAAGCCAAGAAGTTGTGTTTGAGTTAGAGCGTCTACATTATTCATCTGTTAATAGATTAAGCAGAACAGGGCAGTTTGTTAAAACAGCAGATAGCATCAAGATTTATCGCCGTGATTTTGAATTTTATGATGGCCTTGAAGAATCACATATTATTGAACTTCGTTTTGCAGGGCAAAAAGTTGCGACTATTAAAGATAAGTTCGGCAGGCGTTTAAACTCTGCTCGCCTAGAACCTGTGCAAATAGCGCGAATTGGCAACGACTCTAAACAAGATAGAGAATTTGTACCGCTAGATAAGTTCCCAGCCATGCTTAAAGATACGCTACTGGTAGTTGAAGACCGTGATTTTTATGATCACCATGGTGTGTCGGTGTTTTCTATTTTACGTGCGCTTTATTCAAATATTAAAGCGGGACGCACCGTTCAAGGTGGCAGTACGCTTACTCAGCAATTAGCTAAAAATATTTACCTCACGCGTGAGCGTTCTTTAGTACGAAAAATAAATGAGGCCTTTATTGCCCTTATTTTAGATTATCGCTATTCAAAAGATCAGATATTAGAAGCTTACTTAAATGAGGTATACCTAGGGCAGTCATACAACCAAGGTATCCATGGTATGGGGCTTGCTTCTGACTTTTACTTTTCAAAGCCTGTAGACGAGCTTGAGTACGATCAAATTGCTCTGCTGGTGGCAATGGTTAAAGGCCCATCTTATTACAACCCACGTCGTTATAAAGAGCGCACAATGGAGCGCAGGGACTTAGTGCTGCGTCTAATGGTCGAAAATAAGTTACTTAGCACAAAAGAGTACCGTGCATCGCTTAATCGCCCAATTGATATTGCGCCAATGAAAGCCAGTTTACAAAAATCATACCCAGGCTATTTAGAGCTAGTAAACAGAGAGTTAAATGAATTATTACCTGATCAGCAAACACTTGATGCAGGCGTAAGAGTATTTACTTATTTTGACTTGCAAAAGCAAACAGCAATGGAAGAGTCGATTGAAAAGAGTTTACCGTACTTGGAAAATCGCCCTAGAACTGAAAAACTAGAAGCAGCCATGATCTCTGTTAATGTAGAAAAAGGCGGTGTTTCTGCACTTATTGCTGGTCGCGATGTTCGATATTCAGGATTTAACCGTGTTTTAGACACAAAACGTAATATAGGCTCGCTTGTAAAACCTGCCGTGTATTTAACCGCACTGCAATTGCCACATTATAATTTAGCTACTTTGCTTGATGACTCGCCAGTACAGGTCACAAATGAGCAAGGTAAAGTGTGGCAACCAGAAAATTTTGACCACCAATACCGTGGTGCAATTCCACTTTATAAAGCATTTAGTAACAGTATAAATATCCCAGCGGTTAATTTAGGCCTCGATGTAGGTGTTGATAAAGTAGTAAATACATTGAAAGGTTTAGGCGCAACAGGGGCGATAGACGAATACCCATCGCTGCTTTTAGGGGCTGTTGAAATGTCGAGTTTTGAAGTGGCTCAGCTTTATACAACAATTGCTGCAGATGGCGAATATAAAAAGCTCACTGCAATTTCGGCATTAACTGACTCTGTTGGTAAAGTACTTTATAAGCATAAAGTAAATGCAGAGCCTCGTTTTGATAAATCTGCAATGTATATGACCAAATACGCAATGAAACGCGTAACGAAAGATGGCACTGCTAAACGCTTAAATTTACACTTTCCGTCAATCCAGCTCGCTGGTAAAACAGGGACCAGCAACGATTTACGTGATAGTTGGTTTGCAGGCTTTGATCAAAATACAGTGACTGTTGCGTGGCTTGGTCGAGATGACAACAAAAGCACTGGTTTAACAGGTAGCGTAGGCGCATTAGAAGCATATATTCGTTACTTAAAGCCGCTTAACCCACAAGCAATAGCTGATACGCGTCCACCATCAATACGCTGGGCATTTGTAAATGAGCAAACGGGTAAGCAGGCACCACCAGGATGTGGCAAGGTGATTCAGCTACCGCTTAGAGCGAGTGAGTTCGAGCCTAGGCCGCAATGCATACGTTAGTTTAAGATTACTTTAAACAACAAAGCCGCTTATTTAGCGGCTTTGTTGTAAGTTGTAGTTAACGTAATTATACCAATCCGTAATAATACTTAATCAATTTGAGGGGTTAAATCTGACGTTAACTACGTTAAAAATTTCTGATATAGAACAACTAAATAACGAAATTTTTGCCTTGTTATCGACACGATTTTCTTCCCTCAAAATAGATCACTTAATTAAGCGAATTGGTATTAAGATTTAAAAAACTGCATTGATTTGGTTAAATCATTAGATAAGCGACTTAATTGCTGTGCATCTTGTAGCGTTGATTGAGCCGATGTTAGCGTTTGATCTGCTAAATTACTCACTTCTTGCGAATCATTTAATGCTTGTGTTGTTGCATTTGATTGCTGTTTAACACGCTCTGCAATTACTTCACCTTGATGTTTAATATCGCCCATACTTTGCTCTGCACTTTGCAATACTTCATTGGTTTGATTGGCTGCTTTTACTGATTGCTCCATTTTTTCAACACTTGAGCGCATTTTTTGCTGGGTGTCGTCAGATGCTTGTTGTAAAGAGCTAATAATTTGATGTATTTCTTGGGTTTGTGTTTGTGTACGCTGAGCAAGTGTTCTTACCTCATCAGCTACAACGGCAAATCCACGGCCATGCTCGCCGGCTCGCGCGGCTTCAATAGCGGCATTAAGTGCAAGCAAGTTTGTTTGATCGGCTATTTCACTGATCCCTTTACTTACTTTGCTAATTTCTTGGCTATCTTGTGCTAGTTTATCGAGCGCTTGTTGGCTCTCTGCAAATTCAATTTGGAGGTCTTGCATATATTTAGCAAGCTCCATTGTATTATCTGAACCTTGTTTCACATGAACTGCAGCATTTTGTGCGGTAAGCGTAGCTTGATGCGCTGACTCTTCAACTGCAAGTGCGTTTTGAGCCATATCGCTTAGTGCATTATAAATGGCATTGACTCGAATTTGCTGTTTTGAAACATCATTGCTTGTTTCGCTACTCGCATGTGATAGCGATTTAGTTGCGTCGCATAGCTCTTCTGTACTTGCTTTAACATCAAATAATAAATGTGAAAATGCGTTAAGTAATGCGTTGTAGCGCGATGCAATAATTCCCATTTCATCATTAGTGCTCGAATCGATAGTTGCATTTAAGTCGCCATTCGCGGCTCTATTCGCGGCATCAGCAAAGCGATTAATGGTATCAACAACTGCAAAATAAAAACCAATCATCAAATAAAATGCAAATAGCAAACTGATCAATGAAGCAGCTAAAACAAGATTTCGTGTCCACTGTTGAGTTTGTAGTTTTGCCTCTATAAGGCTCTCAAGTGTTGGAATGCTCTTACTAACAAGTTGATTAATACTACTGTGAACGTTGTTTGTTAGCTTATTGAACTCTGCTTGAGTTAATAGAATATCGTCTGGCTCAAGTAGTTTTTCATCTATCGCTTTTTTAAATGCACCCACAGCACCGTGTAAATTAGTTAAAGGAGGCATGAGCGCTTTGTTTACTGATTTATCTGCATTGGTGGCTACATTGAGTATTTTATCGAGTTGTTTTTCGTATAAAGGAAGTGACTTACTAAAATTTGAAAGTGCTATAAACGTATCGGGCGTAAAACGATTACTAGCTAAAACAGTATTAGCGCTTTGCGCTGTTGAGTTTATTTGCATTATAAGTGCAGGAATTGGCGTGACTAAAGAGCGGTTTACATAAGCGCTTGCTAATTGACTGTCTAAGGCTAGATTTGATTGAATAGAAACAAGTTCAAGTACTTCATTTGCTTGAGTGTCTTTTATGTCAAAGCCGAGTGAGCGAGCTATTTTTATATTTTGATTCGTATCTCCCTGCATTTGATTTGAAAGTATAGATCTGTAGCCTTTTAAGCCTTGCTGCTGCATTTTTGAAACAGCAATACTTTCACTTAATAACGAGACTAAAAAAAATAAACTAAGTGCTAGAGGAACGAGTAAAATTCCAAACATTAAGCTGATTTTAGTTTTGTATTTTAAGTTTGCCATTAGCTGGATAGCGGGAAAAGAAAATTGGCGTAATCCTGACATAAGGCTCTCTTGTATTTTTTGTATTAGGGTAAAGGTGAATAGACCTTGTTACGCTTAATTATCATTCATTTATAGTACATTACAAATAAAAAAGCCCTTTCGGGCTTTTTTCAATCTTTAGTCTTAATTACATACTTAAAAACAAGTGGTTACAAATGTATAAATAGTAATTTTTAGCTTAAAGTTTAGCAAACGAGCGTTCCGCTGCCGCTATTGTGTCTTTTACTTCTTGCTCAGTATGCGCAGCACATACAAAACCAGCCTCAAATGCTGATGGGGCAAGGTAAACGCCTTCTTCAAGCATAAGGTGGAAAAAACGTTTGAAGCGCTCTAGGTCACACTCAGTTGCTTGCTTGTATGTCGTTACTTTTTCAGCATCAGTAAAAAAGAATCCATACATGCCGCCCGCATAGTTAGTTGTTAGCGCAACACCGGCTTTTTTAGCACCAGCTTCAAAGCCTTCACAAATTGCTTTTGAAATAGCTTCTAATTTATCGTGAAGGCCAGGCTCACTTAATAGCTCAAGTGATTTTAAACCTGCAGCCATTGCAATAGGGTTACCAGAAAGAGTACCAGCTTGGTAAACTGGTCCTACAGGCGCAATGTAATCCATTATTTCAGTTTTACCACCAAACGCGCCAACTGGCATGCCGCCGCCAATTACTTTACCTAAACACGTAAGATCTGGTTTAATGTTGTAATAAGCTTGTGCACCGCCAAGTGCAACACGAAAGCCTGTCATTACTTCATCAAAAATAAGTACTGATTTATATTCGTCACACACATCACGCAAACCTTCTAAAAAGCCAGGCACTGGTGGAATACAGTTCATGTTACCGGCTACTGGCTCTACAATAATACAGGCAATTTCGTCTGCGTATTTTGCAAAAATAGCTTTTACTTCATCTAGGTTATTAAACGAAACTGTAAGTGTATGCTTAGCAAAGTCTTCAGGAATACCTGGAGAATTAGGTACACCCATTGTTAGTGCACCAGAGCCTGCCTTAACTAATAACGAGTCAGCGTGACCGTGGTAACAACCTTCAAATTTTAATATTTTATCGCGACCGGTAAAGCCACGTGCTAAACGAATTGCACTCATTGTCGCTTCAGTGCCTGAGCTAACCATGCGTACTTTTTCGATTGATGGAACTAGCTCTTTTACTTTTTCAGCCATTAATATTTCGGCTTCAGTTGGTGCGCCATAGCTAAGGCCATTTTCTACAGCTTCGTGTACAGCTTGTTTAATTGCAGGGTGATTATGGCCCATGATCATAGGCCCCCAAGAGCCAACATAATCAATGTAACGATTACCGTCGGCATCAAATGTAAACGCGCCTTCTGCTTTTGTAATGAATAGTGGCGTACCGCCTACACCATTAAAAGCACGAACTGGTGAGTTTACGCCACCAGGAATAGAAGCTTGGGCGCGTTCAAATAAGTCTTGGCTAATTGTCATGAAAAATCCTATAAATTGTCACTTAAAAGGGGGTTAGCTGTCGCGTTTGCGGCTAAACCAAGGTACGTCTACTTCATACTTATCGACTTTGTTTTCTACGCCGAGTGTTAAAGCAAACAGTGCCATACGAATTAATACGCCGTTTTGTACCTGGCGAAATATTGCTAAATTGTCGTTACTGTTTAAGTCGTTATCAAGCTCGTTGGCTTCTAAGCGACTGTCACGTGGAAGAGGATGCATTAATACAGAGTTAGGCTTACAGTGAGCGCTGTAAATAGATTGGCTAATCCTAAAGCCGCCACGGTATTTATTTGCTTCTTCTTGCGATGGAAAACGCTCTTCTTGAATACGTGTTTGGTAAACAATATCGGCTGCTAAATTGCCTTCCATCTTATTTACTAGCTCAATTTTATGGCCAGCATTTTCTACTGCATCTAAAATACTTGTTGGCATTTGTAAGCCATCAGGCGCGACCATCGAAAACTTTACATTTTTATAATGGCACAATAGTTTAGATAAAGAATGCACTGTGCGGCCATACTTTAAATCGCCCACAAGCGCTATATGCATACCATCAATATTTTGACCAAAACGATGTAATTCGCGCTCAATGGTTAATAAGTCAAGTAATGCTTGAGTAGGGTGCTCATTTGGGCCGTCGCCGCCATTAATAACCGGCACAGTACAGCCGTCAGCAAATTCACTAACTGAGCCTGCATCAGGATGGCGCATAGCAACAGCGTCAGCATAAGCTGAAATAACGCGGGCGGTATCGTAAAGAGACTCACCTTTAGCAAGGGCTGAACTTTGCATACCTGTAGTTTCACGTACGCCACCGCCAAGTAAGTTAAAGGCGGTGCCAAAGCTAACTCGTGTACGAGTGCTCGGTTCAAAAAACAAATTAGCTAAAATAGCGCCTTCTAGCACCGTAGTTTGCTTTTGCTTTTTAGCATAAGGCTCCATTTTTTTTGCTACTGCAAAAATACGTTCAATGCAGTCTCTGTCTAGCTGATTTACAGACAGTATATGCTCACCTTGGAAACTTAACATGGGGTTATTCCTAATCAATCAAATGGGCGCGATAATCCATAAATGGAGCACGCAATCGCGCGTGTTAAAGCAAGTATTGTAAATTGCAGCGAAGTTTAACATGCGCCGCAAAGCTTATAAATTAGGTTTTATTACCGCAAGTGCCACTATGATGAGCAACGCAATAACTGGGAGCTCATTAAAAATACGGTAAAAGCGGTCTGTCTTAGTGTTGCGGTCATGTTTAAAGTCATTTAATAACTTAAAACAGTAGCCGTGGTATATATATAATATGATCACCAGCACTAGCTTATAGTGCAACCACATACTGTATCTAAACCAATCACGACCATATTCAACAATGGTCAATACACCAAATACAACGGTTAATACAGCAAATGGGGTAACGAAATAAAGTAGTCTGCGCTCCATAACTTTTAACATAGAGTTGCATGATCTTTCCTCGCTCATAGCGTGATATACAAATAATCGAGGCAAGTAAAAAATACCGGCAAACCACGCAATCATAAAAAATATGTGGAGTGTTTTATAAATCAATAATGCGCTCATAATAGTCCTTATTGTTTAAAGTAAGCTGTTACGAATGGTTAAAATATGATGAATTTGATCCCAGCGTAATAGCCCCATAATTTGTTGATTATCTAAAAGGTTATAAACGTAAAGCGCGCCACTTCTTTTATCTTTTAGGATATCGAAAGCATCGGCTAGGGTGGCCTGACTACTGATGCCCTGCAAGCTAATATAATTTATATTTATTGTTTCATTAGACATTAGCGTTAAATCGTATTCAGCGAGACGATAGCCATTTTCTTCGTCAAAAACAATTAACGGAGTTTGGCTATCCATGGCATCTAATGTGCTTTTTATTTGCACTTTGTCGTCTGAATAAAGCAATTTAAAGTCTTCATCCATATCATCCATTATCCCCACTTTTTGTAATGCTTCGGTAGCGGGAGATACATGGTACGGTAATCCCTGAAAATCTAGTTGCTGCAAAAATATGGAGCGATTTCCAAAAAACTGTAATGCTGTTACATAGGCCGTGGTGATCACAAGCATAGCTGGAACAATTATTTCAGGTGACGATGTAAGCTCCATGACCGTTGTTAAAGCAGCTAGTGGTGCATGCAATGTGGCGGCCATTAATCCGGCCATACCTAAAACTCCATAAGTACCCGCTATATCAGTGCCAGGACTAATAAACTGAGCAAAAAAAGCCATTAATGTACCAATTAATACGCCAAGCCCAATTACCGGACCAATTAAACCACCTGGTATACCCAAACCGATAGCAAACAATGTAGCAAGTAGTTTAGCGATTAAAATAGTTGTGAGTAGCTTCACGTCATCAGGAGATTCAACCGCGATAGTTATTGCGCTCATACCAGAGCCCATAGCATGAGGCACTGCGTAAGCTATTAAGCTGGCAATGCATCCTGCAATTAATAAACGAGGGAACATACTTAAAGGTTTAAATGTTTTAATAATTAGCATTAAGTTTTGATTAAAGCTAAATGCAATAGCACCCAGCGCCATACCGCATAATATTAAATAAGGGTAATGCCAACCACTCAATGGCGCTATGGTAATGAGTGCAAGCTCTGAGCCTTCACCAAAAACAAACTGTGTTGCCAGTGCGCCAGTAACAGCGGCAAGCATGATAGGTACAAATATATGTACTTTATATTCACGTAGTACCACTTCCATTACAAAAATAACGGCTGCAAGTGGAGTATTAAACGACGCGGCTATGCCTGCCGCTACTCCACAACCACTTAGAGTACGCATGGCATTATGCGGTAAATGCAGCTTATCCGCCAAAATACTCGCCCCCGTTGCGCCCATATGCACGGAAGGCCCTTCTCGGCCAACTGAAAAGCCGCTAATGAGAGCAAGTGCGCCACCAACAAATTGATTAACCGTATTGTATAAAGGCATTTGCCCGTAGTGACGTTTAATTCTGTGTATAACAAAGGGGATACCCAAGCGGTAATGTTTAAACCCAGTAAAGGCAGCAAACGTGGCTATTAGTAATGCAGCAACTAAAGGCATTAGTACACGTTCAAGTGTTGGTAGGGTAGTAAAGTCGTCAGGTGTTTCTAAAAATAAGCTTTGGAAAAACAGAATGGTTAAGCGAAATAAAATAATAAAAAATGCAGCAATTAATCCGGCAACTACGCCTAATAAGCATAATTGTACAGATGTTTTAGGTTTTGCCAGCCGACGCCTGAGTTGCTCAAGCCACATGCATAATTCCTCGCTGTATTTTTCAGCAGCATTTTAGCAAAAGAGTTTAGCTAAGTCCTTGTGATTTTGAAATTTTCGTAACTTATATTAACAATTTGCAGTGAAGATTAAGACCTATTGCCTATAACTAAAATATTTAATGAGTTTATAGCGTATAAAGGTCGCTTTTAGTTTGCTTAAGTATTATTTTAGCTAGTTAATGTTTGGCCACTTTTTTACTAATTTATAGATATAACTTAGAGGAAAGAGTTGTTTTACTATACTTGATTAAAACACTCGGGTATTAGATAATCACGCCATTGCGATATTGAGGGTTTTAAAATGTCTGAAGAATTACCAATTAAGTTCAGCGATGCAGCTGCTGTTCGTGTTAAACAGTTAATCGACGAAGAAGAAAACCCAGACTTAAAACTGCGTGTTTATGTAACAGGCGGTGGTTGTTCTGGTTTTCAATATGGTTTTACTTTTGATGAAAAAGCGAATCCTGGCGATTTAGAAATTGTAAAAAATGGTGTAACACTCGTTATTGATCCAATGAGCATTCAATATTTGGTTGATGGTGAGGTTGATTACACTGAAGGATTAGAAGGCGCACGCTTTTTTGTATCTAATCCAAATGCAACAACAACCTGTGGTTGTGGTGCAAGCTTTAGCGTTTAACAGCCAAACGCTAAATAGAATAAAGCCGCTTTTTGCGGCTTTTTTAATGCCTACAAATCAGTTGGTGCGTATTCGGTAATTTGCATTATCAATACAAAAAAGCCGAGCACAAAGGCTGAAAACGCTAAAATATACATAAAGCCTTTTTTACCTTGTTTAATAGATACGCCGTTGTGGCGCAAAAAAAAGTACCAACCTAAACACAACACGATAGGTAATAAAAAAAGAAGTCTGAACATTACTTGGCCTTTTTAGTGCAAATTATTGCTTAATAATAAACGTGTAACATTAAAAAGGAACAAATATGTTATAAATATTTTTAAGCTGTTTTATGAAGGTAATATTATTTTTTTAATATTTTCTGATAACTTAGGTCAAATATTCAGTGTTTATAAATGTTCGTTCAGGTTGATTTTGTACCGAGTATGTAATTAATTATTTAACCAAAGTGTTAATAGTATATAATGTATCCAAGAATGAGACGGGCAAAATTTCATTCTCAATAAAAAAAAATCTTTACCATATTATTAGCGTAGTTTTTAGCTGTGTTGGTGGAGTGAGTAGCAACACATGCTTTATTAAGCAATAGCTTGCTATTGAAAGTATGACTGCTTACCTCCCTACGGCTATTGATGGAAACTACTGCTTTAATGGGTACGTCAAATCATCTAGTAGGAGATGTAAAATGATGGGCAAAACAGTTTCTTCTGAAGAAAATGCAAAGCTAACAAAGTGGCTTAAAACTAAGCGCCATGAAAAGGGTCATACAATGCGAAGCCTAGCACAAGTGCTTGGAACGCCTCATTCATTTATCGGCAAGATTGAAAATCAAGAACGCCGTTTAGATGTCATTGAGTTTGTTCGCTATTGTACAGCTCTAGAAGTTGATCCACATGAAGCACTTAGCTTGCTAAAAGTAGATTAACTCAATAATTGCTTAGTACACTTTAAGGGGCACTTGATAGTGCTAAGCAATATGTTAATGCAGGGATGCATTAAATATTTTTGTGGTAATTCTTCTCAAGCTCATACAACTTATGCCTAATCAGATATAAAAATATCAACGAAGGTAAAACCATTAAGGCTGTTAAAATAAAGAACAGCGACCAATTTCCCATTAACCAATCATCAATTACTACACCACTGTAGCTTGAAAGCAATGTTCGTCCTAAATTCCCTAATGACGCCAGTAATGCATAGTGCGTTGCACTAAATGCTCTATCGCATAACATCGATATAAAGGCCACCATAGCGACCAACGACCACGCTTGCGTAAAGCCATCAATAACAATAGCAAAGGCATACAGCCTTAGGTCAGGGCCAACTAAAGCAATCCACGAGAAGGCTAAGTTTGAAGCAGCCATTGCAATACCACTTACAAATAAACCCTTAACAATGCCATATTTTTGATTAAATAAACTGCCAACAAAGGTAAATATGATTGTAAGTACCGCTGTACCTACCTTCGAAAATGTAGCTATATCGCTATTACTAAAACCAATTTCTTTATAAAACACAATCGACATGCGCCCTAAAAACGCTTCGCCTATTTTAAATAAGAAAATAAACGCAAGTAATGCTAGTGCTGTTTTAACGCCATTTTTAGTAAAAAAAGCTCTAAAGGGATCAATAACGGTTACCGCAAGCCACGCAACAGTTTTTGTTAAAGGAGTTTGTTTTGTAGAGGACAGTTTTTCAAGGTACACACGTTCAAGTTCGGCATGTACTGCTTCGCGGTTAGTTTCGGGCTCTTTTGCAAACAGTGCTCCACTCATTAACAGCAGCATTACGGCAGCTAAAAAGTAATAAATTTGTGGCCAGTCGAGCGAGGGGATATCGGCCATGTAAAATGGAATGGCGCCTAAAAGTGCATAACCTGTCCACCAACCCGAAGTTGCCATGGCGGCTGCAGCGGTTGCTTTGTGTGATTCGCTTTCGCTTAGGGTGTCTATTCTAAAGGCATCAATAGCAATGTCTTGAGTAGCCGAAGCAATGGCGATTAATAAACAAATCGCAGCAACAATTGCCAAATTAGCTTTTAAATCAAGCCCTGCTAATAGCAAGGTGCCAATAAAAATAAAACTTTGGCAAAATAGTATCCAACTGCGACGCTGGCCTAGCCATTTATATAAAATAGGAAGTTTTGTACGGTCAATGAGTGGCGACCACAAAAAGTTTATGCTGTAAGCGCCAAATACAATGCCAAATAGGCCTATCATACTGCGACTTAGCCCTTCATCTTTTAGCCAAGCAGACATAACAGAGCCAATTAAAACCCACGGAAAACCGCTACTCATACCAAATATGAAAATGTGGATTAAGCGTTTGTCTTTAAAGTAAGAAAAATATTCGCTAATAGAGAGAGATTTGCTCATAGGGCCTTCATTGGCTTTGATGCAGAGCAGCTAAGCTGCTCTTAAAAAATTATAGTGGGACTTGTTCAAGTACTTTAATATTTAAGATGACAACAGGTTTTTTAGGTACGAAATCGTAGCCAATTTTCTCATTAAA
The DNA here is from genome assembly GCF_014164415.1 of Pseudoalteromonas sp. SG43-1. Lineage (NCBI taxonomy): Bacteria > Pseudomonadati > Pseudomonadota > Gammaproteobacteria > Alteromonadales > Pseudoalteromonadaceae > Pseudoalteromonas > Pseudoalteromonas sp. SG43-1. The sequence goes on from NZ_JACJFD010000023.1 coordinate 23,805, forward strand.
ACCGGTTTCAACAGTCATAATTTTATCAAGCGTGTCGTAACCATCCATTACGCTACCAAATACTGCAAAGCCCCAATCTTTCCCTGGATTTAAGTGATCGTTATTATCCATATTAAAAAAGAATTGGCGAGTTCCTGAGTGCGGTTGTCTATCTTGATAGGCCATAGCAATGCTATACATATCGTTTTTTAAACCGTTACCGCTTTCATTAAAAATAGGGTCATTTTCATGTAGGCCATCATAGCCTTTATCGTAACCGCCACCTTGAATAACAAAGTCGCGATCATTTTCTACATCGCGCTCAATACGGTGAAAAACGCTGCCTTGATAACTTTTGTCTGACACGTAAGTTAAAAAATTATTGACTGTGATGGGCGCTTTAGAGCGATCTAGCTCAACCACGATGCTACCCATTGACGTTACAATTTCTACGCGTGGAAAAATGTTGTCCTTTTGCACAAAGCGGCCTTCTTGGGCTGCTAAGCTACTTACACTAAAGAATAGGCCTAAGCAGATTAAAAAAAGTCGTTTCATAGTTAACCTTCTAAAAATTCTATTAATTCAGGGTCAGATACAATGCGGGTAATAACTTGCTCAGTCAACTTATTGAGTTGACCTTCTATTTTTGCTTGCTCATGACTAAATGGGCCTTCTAAATTAGCACTACCTCTATACACTTTACTAAAGTTACTTGAGGCGCGAATAACACGCACGCCAAGTTCTATGTGGGCTTCGCTGGTATGGCTCACTAGCTTTTCGGTTACAACAGCTTGCAATGCATGAATATCTACTTCAAAGCGAACAGTTGCTAAGTTAGAAATACTGGCTCCATTGCGGCTTAGGGCGCTGTCTAACACACTTTTAATAGAGCTGGTAATACCTTGGCTTGCAAAGGTTTTAGTTTTGTCTGACTCAATAAGTTTAAGTGTTGATGTATCGCCACGTAAATCAATTACACTAGTACTTAAGCTACTATTTATAGTGCTAATTTGACCATTTTTATAAACAGGGTTAAGTATTACTTGGCTAGGCTGATTCGCGCAGCCACCAAGTATCAGTAATACACAACACCCAATTATAATGTTTGTTAATTTCATTTATAGCATTCCACTATTTTTTGTTGCACTTAAAACGACAAACTTTTTGTTTGAACCTAACAACTTACAGTTGCCAAACATACGGTTTAATTTATCATGATAATCTAAATGACGATTACCAATAATACGCAGCTCGCCGCCTTCTTTTAAAGTATCTTTTGCTTGTTTAAACATTTGCCAAGCAATATGGTCGGTAACGGCCTGAGCTTGGTGAAATGGAGGGTTACAAAGCACCATATCTACACTGTCTCTTTCAAAGCCTGTTAAACAGTCGTTTTCGATGAACTCGCAGTTATCAAACTTATCGCCTAGGTTAATTTCTACATTTAACCGAGCCGACTCTACTGCCATGTAAGACTCATCAACAAAAGTAACTGATGCATTAGGGCAACGAGCAAGCGTCATTAATCCAACAACTCCGTTACCACAGCCTAAATCAATAATGCTTTTAGCTTTTGGTGTTTCTGGTAAGTAGTTAAAAAAGAAGCGTGCACCAATATCTAACGAATCACGCGAAAACACATTTGCATGGTTTGTTATATTAAACTCAGTACCTTCAAGCTCCCACGTTACAGGGCAATCTGCTGCTTTATATCCGCCTTTAGCTGTACTTAATATAAGGCGGGATTTTTTAACTGCTAGGCTAGTTTTTGTTTCACCAATAAATTGCTCAAATGATTTTATTGTTGAGTTATGAATTTCTTTTGTTTTACCTGCAGCAATTACTGGCGTACCAGGTGCAAGGACTTCACTGAGCTCACTTAACTGAAACTGTAAAAAACCTACATTACGAGGGATTTTAATAAGTACTAAATCAACATCCTGCGGTAATGCAGACAAACTATCTAATTGTGTGAAATCTGCTGTAGGCAGTTTGTTTTCTTGTAAGTTATAAGCCGCAGCTTGGTGGCTAATATAAGAATCGTTAACTGAACAAACCGTTAACTTATTAAAATAACAAGCAAGTGCACCAAAGCTATCGTTTAAAATAAGCAATGAGCGACAATCAGGGTGATGTTCGTTAACATAATTGATAAGGTACTCATCTGCCGAATCCCACGCTTGTAAGCTGCGGTTTTTTTGATCCAAAGGAAAGCGTTCAAGAGTAAAGGTTTTATCGCCTAGCTGGGCTTGCGTCGTCATAATGGTTCGTTGATCAGTAATCTAATGTAGGTAAATTCTAACATGCAACGGCAAAACGCCAACCCCCAACAGTTACCAAATGGCTTTTCTTATCAAAGTAGGGCACTTAGTGCACAAAAAAGCCTCGATCTATTTTATTATTTGCAAAAAAACCTACGTTGGCAGCAACCCGATGTAACTGTTTATGGTAAAACGGGGCCTATTCCACGGCTACAATGCTTCATGAGCGATTTAAATATTGAATACGGCTATTCAAGTAGTAAGCAAATAGTAGAGCCATGGGATGAATTGTTACTTAATATGAGAAGGCGTTTAGAGGCGCACTTAAATCAGCCTCTAAACTCATTACTCGTTAATTATTACCGAGATGGTAATGATACGATGGGCTGGCACAGTGATGATGAAATAGAGCTTGGTGATAAACCAACAATTGTGTGTGTCTCGCTAGGAGCTGATCGGGTTCTAAAGTTAAAGCACAAGGCGAGCAATAAAGTAACCGACTTAAAATTACAAAGTGGCAGCTGTTTAATAATGAATGGACATAGCCAGCGAGATTATCAACATGCAATACCTAAACAAACAACGCTTGCACATCCTCGAATAAGTTTAACTTACCGATTTATTAAGGACATTAAACAAAAGCAATTTAGTTAGCCAAGCGCTGCGTTAAATTGTTATAGTAAGTGTATAAATTAGCTAATTAAAACGGTCTTTTATGTCAATGCAGCAACAGATCCAAGAAAAAATAAGCAACGCTATTGCGTGTAAACATTTAAACGTAATTAACGAAAGCCATATGCACAGTGCGGGCACTGAATCACACTTTAAAGTAATAGTGGTTAGCGAAGGTTTTACAGGTAAACGTTTATTGCAGCGCCATCGTGAAATTAATGAAATTCTAAAAGATGAATTAGCAAATCATATTCATGCACTCGCAATTCATACATATACACCCGATGAGTATACAGAGCAGGGCGGCGAGGCACCTGATTCACCTAATTGTATGGGCGGCTCTAAATTAGCTTAAATAATTAATAGCGATTTGATTGTTACACTTGTGGTTAACTGATCAGATCAGTGTTTTTAGTATTAGCCTTTAAACTAGCGCTAATTTTTATTGTAAAAGATATAGGATGATCAATGGTCATTAAGCCTAAAATTCGTGGATTTATCTGCACAAACGCACATCCAGCTGGTTGTGCAGAGCATGTTCAAGAACAAATTAACTATGTAAAACAACAAGGCGCATTAAAAAATGCACCAAAAAATGTATTAGTTATTGGCGCATCAACAGGCTACGGCTTGGCTTCGCGCATTACAGCAGCGTTTGGTGGTGGTGCTAAAACATTAGGTATTTTCTTTGAAAAAGAAGGTACAGAACGCAAAACAGGCTCTGCTGGTTGGTACAATACCGCTGCTTTTCAAGATGCAGCAGACGAAGCAGGCCTTTGGTCTAAAAATATTAATGGCGATGCGTTTTCTAACGAAATTAAACAAAAAGCAATCGACACTATTAAAGCAGATTTGGGCAAAGTAGATTGTATTATTTACAGTTTAGCGTCTCCTCGTCGTACAGACCCAAATACGGGCGAAGTTTACTCATCTACGCTTAAACCAATTGGCAGTGCCGTTACTACTAAAAACTTAAATACATCAAAGCGTGAAATTGATGAAATTACTGTTGAAGCTGCAAACCAAGACGATATCGACAACACCATTAAAGTAATGGGCGGTGAAGATTGGGAAATGTGGATTGACGCATTAAAAGAAGCGGATGTATTAGCCGATAACTTTAAAACGACTGCGTACACTTATATTGGTAAAGAGCTAACATGGCCAATATACGGACACGCTACTATTGGTAAGGCTAAAGAAGATCTAGACCGTGCAACCGCTGCTATTAAAGAATCAACAAAAGATTTAAATGGTGAGGCATATGTTTCATCACTTAATGCTGTGGTAACGCAAGCAAGTTCTGCTATTCCTATTATGCCGTTATATATCTCTGCTTTATTTAAAGTTATGAAAGCAGATGGCACATACGAAGGCACTATTGAGCAAATTCACGCATTATTTAGTGAAAACTTGTATGGTGAATCTCCTCGCTTTGACGACGGTGGACATTTATTCCAAAACTATAAAGAGCTAGAAGACGATGTACAAGCTCGCGTGCAAGCTGTTTGGGATAAAGTAGATACGAGCAGCATTGATGAGCTAACAGATTATGTTGGTTACCATAATGAGTTTTTACGCTTATTTGGTTTTGGTATAGATAGTGTTGACTACGATCAAGATGTAGATTCAGTTAAGCCAATTGCCAATATGATTGACTAACAGAACTTAGGGCCTGTTTATCTTTCGAGGTTAAATTTGCAGCAGCCTGTTTGGTATTTAGGCAAGACAGAGCCTATGTAGTGTGGTTATTCCCCATAAATGGGCGATGACGTGGAATAAATGCCAAACATGCGCTGCCCAAAGGGTTCTGCCTAGGGGCTATTTACTCTTTGTTGCTTGGTTTTTACTTAGCCCACTAGGTTACAAACCTCACGCCGCGATTAAATAGCCCCTAGATTGAACAAATTTTAATCCTGAAAGGTCAACAGGCCCTAGTTATAAAAGCCGCTATCGCGGCTTTTTTTGTATTATGCGATTTGTTGAATTTACGATGAAATCAGGAATGATAATTGCTTAGGCTACCACTTTGGTCTAGCTTGATTTTTATTTAATTCACTTAACAAAACTAAATAAGTGTTTCTGTCGTATAATTTTCATAAATACACTCGCATAGTCATCTAAAATGATGTTAAAATCTCGACAATATGTGATGAGTTTTACTACGTTGCTTGTTTGATATCTCTAGCAAGCTGCTCTTTTGTACCTTGATATAACTTGGAATAACTCAAATGGCGACGTGGTTGATACGATTTTTCAGTTTCTTTCCTTTAATGTAATGCAAGTGCGTATGATCAACATAAAAAAAGGTCTGGATTTACCCTTAGAGGGCGCGCCACAGCAAGTTATACATGACGGTTCTGCTGTCAAACGTGTAGCTGTGCTTGGCGAAGAGTTTATCGGTATGCGTCCAACCATGCATGTTCGTGTGGATGACCAAGTCAAAAAAGGCCAGGTACTTTTTGAAGATAAAAAGAACCCAGGCGTCCTATTTACTGCTCCAGCTTCTGGTACAGTAAAAGAAATAAATCGTGGTGCTAAACGTGTGCTGCAATCTGTTGTTATTGAAGTAGCAGGCAGTGAGCAAATCACCTTTGACTCTTTCAAAGCAGACGAGCTTCCGAGCTTAGAGCGCGAAAAAGCCAAAGAAGTACTTATCCAGTCTGGTCAATGGACAGCACTTCGTGTTCGCCCATTCAGCAAAGTAGCGGCTGTGGATGCAAATCCTAGTTCTATTTTTGTGACCGCAATCGACACAAACCCATTAGCTGCAGATCCTGCAGTAATTATTGCAGAAAATGCGCAAGCATTTGAAGCGGGTCTTGCAGTTGTTTCGCGTTTGACCGATGGCAAAGTATTTGTGTGTAAAAAAGCAGGCAGCCAAGTTCCTAGCTCATCTATAGCTCAAGTAGAAGTACATGAGTTTGGTGGTGTGCATCCGGCTGGCCTCGTTGGCACTCATATCCATCATCTTGATGCAGTTTCTGTTAGCAAACAAGTTTGGCATATTGGTTACCAAGACGTTATTGCGTATGGTCACTTATTCCTTACTGGTGAAATTTACACAAATCGTGTTATTTCGCTTGCAGGTCCTCGCGTTAAAAACCCACGTTTAGTGAAAACACAATTAGGTGCTTCATTGGATGATTTAGTGGCTGGTGAGTTAGAAGACGGAGATAACCGCGTTATTTCTGGTTCTGTTCTATCAGGTTCTATTTCAAACGGTGTTCATGCATTCTTAGGTCGTTACCACGTTCAAGTATCTGTTTTACTTGAAGGTCGCGAAAAAGAATTGTTTGGCTGGATTGCACCAGGTAGTGATAAATTCTCTGTAACGCGTACATTCCTTTCTCACCTTGCACCAAGTCGTTTATTTAAAATGACAACGTCAACAGGTGGTTCAAAACGTGCCATGGTACCAATTGGTAGCTACGAGCGCGTAATGCCGTTAGATATTTTGCCTACTCTATTATTACGTGACTTAATTGCACGTGATTTAGACAGTGCAATTTCATTGGGCGCGCTTGAACTTGATGAAGAAGATTTAGCGTTATGTACCTTCGTTTGTCCAGGCAAATACGAGTATGGTTCTATCCTACGCGATTGCTTAACTACGATCGAGAAGGAAGGCTAGAGAGATGGGTTTAAAAAAATATCTAGAAGATATCGAGCCGAATTTTGAAGCCGGTGGTAAATATGAAAAGTTTTATGCACTATATGAAGCAGCTGCAACTATTTTTTATACACCAGGCTACGTAAATAAAGGCGCGACACACGTACGCGATAACATCGACCTAAAACGTATGATGATTTTAGTGTGGATGGCGACGTTCCCAGCTATGTTTTTTGGTATGTTCAATATCGGTCATCAGGCCGCTGGTGCTTTAGCACAAGGTTTTGAACTAGCAAACACGTGGCAAGTTGGTTTGTTCCAGTTATTCGGTGGCGAGTTAACCGCTGATGCAGGCTGGGGCGCTAAGATGTTCTATGGAGCATGTTTCTTCTTACCTATCTACGCTGTAACATTTGCAGTAGGTGGTTTCTGGGAAGTTATATTTGCTTCAGTGCGTAAGCATGAAATTAACGAAGGTTTCTTCGTTACTTCTGTATTATTCGCACTTATTTTGCCAGCAACTATTCCTTTATGGCAAGTTGCGTTAGGTATTACGTTTGGTGTAGTAATCGCTAAAGAAATCTTTGGTGGTACTGGCCGTAACTTCTTAAACCCTGCTTTAGCCGGTCGTGCATTTTTATTCTTTGCATACCCAGCTCAAATCTCAGGTGACACAGTATGGACAGCAGTAGATTCTTTCTCTGGTGCAACTATGCTAGGCCAAGCATTTGCTGGCACACTTGACTTTGCAAACATGGAATTATGGTGGAATGCGTTTTATGGTTTCATTCAAGGTTCTGTAGGTGAAACATCTACACTTGCATTATTAGTAGGTGGTTTGTTCTTAATTTACGTTCGTATCGCTTCTTGGCGCATCGTACTAGGTGTATTCCTAGGTATGGTAGCAACTGCATTTTTATTAAATGCTGTTGGCTCAGAAACTAACCCTGTATTTGCAATGCCTTGGTATTGGCATTTTGTACTTGGTGGCTTTGCGTTTGGCATGTTCTTTATGGCTACTGACCCTGTATCAGCTGCATTTACTGACAAAGGTAAATTAGCATATGGTCTACTAATTGGCTTTATGGTGGTTATGATACGTGTTGTGAATCCTGCTTTCCCAGAAGGCATGATGCTAGCAATCTTATTTGCTAACTTGTTCGCTCCACTGTTCGATCACTTTGTAGTGCAGGCTAATATTAAGCGGAGGTTGGCACGTAATGTCTAGTAATAACGAATCAATCGGCAAAACGTTATCAGTTGTTGTAGCACTATGTTTAGTGTGTGCAATCATTGTATCGTTTGCTTCTGTACAGCTTCGTCCTTTACAGCAAGCTAATAAAAACAAAGATATTCAAAGCAATATCTTAGCTGCTGCGGGCATCGACAAAGTTGAAAATGTTCTTGAAACATTTGATGCAAAAATCGAAGCGCGCGTTGTAAACATGACTACAGGTGAGTTTGTAGATACAGACCCAACAATCTTTGACTTTGAAAAAAGCAAATATGATGCAGCGCTAAGTGTTTCTCTTCAAGAGAAAGGCGTTAAAGATATTGCTGGTATTCAACGTGTGACTAAAGAGTCACCGGTGTATATCTCTAAAAAAGAAGATGGCTCAGTTGATGCAATCATTCTTCCTATCCAAGGCTACGGCTTATGGGGCTTGATGTACGGTTTTATCTCGCTTGAAAGCGATGGTGAAACAGTTAAGGGCATTATCTTTTACAAGCATAATGAAACCCCAGGTCTTGGTGGCGAAATCCAAAATCCACAGTGGACTGCTACATGGGAAGGTAAAGAACTTCCAATTCAAATTGTTAAAGGTACTGCGGGCAATGATGAGCATAAGATCGATGGTCTTTCAGGTGCTACATTAACGTCTAACGGTGTTGATCATGCAGTTGACTTTTGGACTGGCGAAAATGGCTTTGGCCCTTTCCTTGCGAAAGTACGTAAAGGAGCATTGAAATAATGGCTGATACTAAAGAAATGAAGGCGGTCCTATTTGGCCCGGTTTTAGCTAACAACCCAATCGCACTACAAGTACTTGGTATTTGTTCTGCGCTAGCGGTAACGTCTAGCTTAAAAAATGCGTTAATTATGTCAATCGCATTGACACTTGTAACTGCGTTTTCGAGCTTCTTTATCTCGCTTATTCGTAACCAGATCCCATCATCTGTACGTATCATCGTACAAATGACAATTATCGCATCATTGGTAATCGTTGTTGACCAAGTATTACAGGCATTTTCTTATGCTACTGCAAAAGAGCTTTCTGTATTCGTTGGTCTAATCATTACTAACTGTATCGTAATGGGTCGTGCTGAAGCATACGCGATGAAGTCGCCACCACTTATGTCATTCCTTGACGGTATTGGTAACGGCTTAGGTTACTCTGTAGTACTACTTACTGTTGGTTTCATTCGTGAGCTATTTGGTAAGGGTTCACTATTCGGTGTTGATATTATCCCATTAGTACAAGATGGCGGTTGGTATCAGCCTATGGGTCTATTGATCTTACCACCGAGTGCATTCTTCATCATTGGTTTATTCATATGGGTACTGCGTACTTATAAGAAAGACCAAGTAGAAGCTAAAGCGTAAGGGGCAAATAGTGGAACATTATATTAGTTTATTTGTAAAAGCCGTTTTTATTGAGAACTTAGCGTTGTCATTCTTCTTAGGCATGTGTACTTTTTTAGCGGTATCTAAAAAAGTAACTACATCAATTGGCCTAGGTATAGCGGTTATAGTTGTATTGGGTATTTCTGTACCTGTAAACAACTTGGTTTATCATGCGGTACTTGCACCTGGTTCACTAACTTGGTTAGGTTACCCAGATGCAGATCTTAGCTTTTTACGTTTCTTAACTTTCATTGGTGTTATTGCAGCACTTGTGCAAATTCTTGAAATGGCGTTAGATAAGTTTTTCCCTGCACTATACAACGCGTTAGGTATCTTCTTACCACTTATCACAGTTAACTGTGCAATATTTGGTGCGGTATCATTCATGGTTGAGCGTAACTATAACTTCGGCGAGTCTGTTGTTTATGGTATTGGCGCTGGTGTTGGTTGGGCACTTGCAATTACATTACTTGCAGGTATCCGTGAGAAACTGAAATACTCAGACGTACCTGACGGCTTACGTGGTTTAGGTATTACCTTCATCACTGTTGGTTTAATGGGACTTGGCTTTATGTCATTCTCTGGTATTTCACTGTAAAGGTAGCGAGGATAAATCATGGATTATCAGATTTTCTTAGGCGTTGGTGTTTTTATCGCTATCGTTGTACTACTGGTTTTAGTCATCATTGGTGCTAAATCTCAGTTAGTTGCAAGTGGCGATATTATCATCGGCATTAATGGCGACCCAGATAAAGCCATTAAAACATCAGCAGGTAGTAAGCTTTTAGGCGCACTATCTGAGTCAGGTATATTTGTATCATCTGCTTGTGGTGGCGGTGGCTCTTGTGGTCAGTGTCGTGTACACATTAAAGAAGGTGGTGGTGATATTCTGCCAACTGAGCTTGATCACATATCTAAAGGTGAAGCCCGTGAAGGCTGTCGTTTAGCGTGTCAGGTAAATGTTAAAAATGACATGGAAATTGAACTTGAAGAGTCAATTTTCGGTGTTAAGAAGTGGGATTGTGAAGTTATCTCTAATGATAACAAAGCAACGTTCATCAAAGAACTTAAGCTGCAAATTCCAGATGGCGAGTCAGTGCCGTTTCGTGCGGGTGGTTACATCCAAATCGAAGCTCCACCTCACCATGTTAAATATGCAGATTTCGATGTTCCTGAAGAGTATCGTGGCGACTGGAACCATTTTGGTTTCTTCGATCTGGAGTCAAAAGTAGACGAAGAAACAATTCGTGCTTACTCAATGGCTAACTACCCAGAAGAAGAAGGCATCATTATGCTTAACGTGCGTATTGCTGCTCCACCTCCAAGAAACCTTAGCTTGCCATGTGGTAAAATGTCTTCGTACATTTGGTCACTTAAAGAAGGCGACAAGGTAACTATTTCGGGCCCATTTGGTGAGTTCTTTGCTAAAGACACTGACGCAGAAATGGTATTTGTTGGTGGTGGTGCTGGTATGGCGCCAATGCGTTCTCATATCTTTGACCAACTTAAACGTTTGAACTCTAAACGTAAGATGAGTTTTTGGTATGGTGCACGTTCTGAGCGTGAAATGTTCTACGTAGAAGATTTTGACGGCCTAGCCGCTGAAAATCCTAACTTCGTATGGCATACAGCACTTTCAGATCCACAGCCTGAAGATAACTGGGAAGGCTATACTGGCTTTATCCATAACGTGTTATTTGAGAACTATCTTAAAGATCACGAAGCGCCTGAAGATTGTGAGTACTACATGTGTGGTCCTCCAATGATGAATGCGGCAGTTATTACTATGCTTAAAGATTTAGGTGTTGAAGACGAAAATATCTTACTAGATGACTTCGGTGGCTAACACTAATACCAAAACAGTTTAGTTTTGGTTAAAATACCAGCCTCGTAGCACTTGTGTTACGAGGCTTTTTTTATTCTTTAATTTTATCAATCTATTAAGTAGAGCTGTTATGAATCGAGTAAGTACTTCACAGGGCATAATGGCCTTTTTACTAATTACACTGACTGTATTATTGTCTGGGTGTGGTGAAAAGCCAGAGTTAAAAGAAACCTTTTTAGAAGGTAAGACTATGGGTACCACTTATCATATTAAATATTATGATGAGCAAGCCCAGCTATCGGCTTCACAACTACAGCTGCAAATAGACGCTGTTTTAAAAGATGTGAACCAATCTATGTCTACTTACATAGAAGACTCTGAAATAAATACATTTAACAGATTACCTGCAAATCAAGTCATGCCAATTAGCGAAGATTTTAGGGCTGTTATAAGCGAGTCTATTCGCTTGGGTGAATCGACTAAAACACTCGACGTAACAATGGGGCCTTTAATTGATTTATGGGGCTTTGGGCCTGATAAAAAACCAACTAATCGCCCAAGTGATGAAGAGCTTGCAAGTATGGTTGAAAAAATAGGCATTGATAAACTTATCTTAAATAAGCAAGGGTTGGCTAAAACAGTTAATGGACTGGAGCTTTCTTTTTCGGCAACAGCTAAGGGCTATGGTATTGATAAAGTTGCCCAGTTATTAGAAAACCACGACATTACTAATTACATGGTTGAGATTGGTGGTGAGCTGCGTATAGCTGGTGAAAAGCCAAATAATCAGGATTGGAAAATCGCGATTGAGCAACCAGATGCGCAACCTGGAGAGCGTAAGGTACACCGTGTTTTATCGCCAGGTACAAGTGGTATAGCGACATCGGGTGATTACCGTATTTTTTATAAAATGGATGGCGAGATCTATACCCACTTAATTGATCCAGCAACAGGTATGCCTATTAAGCACGACTTAGTGTCGGTAACTGTGCTTCATCCAAGCGCTATGACGGCAGATGGTTTAGCGACGGCACTTACTGTAATGGGGATGCAAAAAGCGCAAGCTTATGCTGAACAACATGATTTACCGGTTTATTTAATAGGTAAATCAAAAGAGGGTTTAGTTACCTACTCAAGCCCAGCATTTAAGCCTTATTTATAGTATGGTGCTGACTTGTTTATTTCCGTGTTATTTGGGTATATAATAGCAGTCGCTCAAAAATATTTGAGTTTAATTTATTGCTGATCAATAGGGGCTAAGCAATGTCACTTTTTCTTCTTACTTTTGGCTTACTAATTTTGATAGTTTCGGCTATGGCCGTTGGTATGATCGTGCAAAAAAAATCTATGGCAAGCAGCTGTGGTGGTTTAGGTTCGGTTGGTATTGATAAAGCCTGTGATTGCGATGATCCATGTGATAAACGCAAAAACCGTTTAGCAAAAGAGCAAGCCTGGAAAGAAAACCAAATTATTTAAGCCTGTCTTAAATATTAAAAAGCGCTTTATAGCGCTTTTTTTGTGCCTGTAAAACGCCTTCACATCATAACTTCCAAAGCAATCCAATCTAAATGTATTAGACAAAGGTATATAGTTTAGTTTTTTTCACCTATTAGGTTTATTTTTCTCGTTTGTCAAATTGGAGCTAACACTCTAAAGTTTAACCATAGACAAAGAGCAAGGCTCTCGTCATAAGCTTGAGGCATAAGTTAGCCTCGCTTAAAAGAATCTTTATATTGTGTGTGAAGATGTTGTCAGTGTGAAAGGCAACTCAAGTTTGGTGGTGACTGAGTTTGAGTTGTTTTTATTCCCTACAATTGCCACGCAGTGTAAGCCAAGAATCTTTAT
>NZ_JACJFD010000023.1:36725-87019 GCF_014164415.1 Pseudoalteromonas sp. SG43-1
GCAACTCAAGTTTGGTGGTGACTGAGTTTGAGTTGTTTTTATTCCCTACAATTGCCACGCAGTGTAAGCCAAGAATCTTTATATTGTGTGTGAAGATGTTGTCAGTGTGAAAGGCAACTCAAGTTCGGTGGATTCACTTCCATAAAGAACGAGTTTGAGTTGTTTTTATTCCCTACAATTGCCACGTAATGTAAACCAAGAATCTTTATATTGTGTGTGAAGATGTTGTCAGTGTGAAAGGCAACTCAAGTTCAGTGGTGACTGAGTTTGAGTTGTTTTTATTCCCTACAATTGCCACGTAATGTAAACCAAAAATCTTTATATTGTGTGTGAAGATGTTGTCAGTGTGAAAGGCGGCTCAAGTTCGGTGGTGACTTAGCTTGAGTTGTTTTTATTCCCTACAATTGCCACGTAGTGTAAACCAAGAATCTTTATATTGTGTGTGAAGATGTTGTCAGTGTGAAAGGCGGCTCAAGTTCGGTGGTGACTGAATTTGGGCTGTTTTTATTTGTGCCACACAATTATTACTCCCTCCTGAAAACCTATAATCCTATTAAATATTTCTCTTTAAATCGTTTTTTATTTGAGCTAACCGCATGTTTTTTATTGTGTTATTTTTTTATTAACAAAATAGCTTCGAAAGCTTAACTCAAATTAATTGATTTTTAGTTGAACAGAAAATTCTCTTTGTTATACTCACGTTCGAACTTTCAGTAAGTTTTGAAAGTTTGGTTGATACGGATCAATTCTCGCTAGGTAAATATGTGCTAGCTGGATTTGATTGTATTTAGCACCTGGTTTTAGGGTTTACAACAGCAATGTTTTTTAAATTTTTCCATTGCAAACTGTATTACTCTAATTTTGTTATAGTCATTTTAGTAGGTTAATGTCTTTGAACACACTTTCTTTGCATCATACAGCTACGGAACTTGCCTCTGGCGAGCCGCAGACGTGTGAACGCTTGAATAAAGCAGGCAAGGGCGTGTGTGTAGCTATAACTTTATTAGTGTTTAATACTGTAATGTTGCTAAGCGGTGCATTAGAGGATGCCTTCAAGCTTGAAGCGCTATTAAGTGATGGGTTTATTGTAGAGCCACTGTTACTTAATCTTGCGCAATTTTTAGCTCATCCGATCATATCAAGTCAGTTACTTATTGGCCTTTGTTGGTTATTGTTCCATATTTGTCCAGCGCGTCGTGCTGGCATAATCCTCCGTAAAGCAGCCTTTGCTTTTAGCGAGGCTAAAGTTCTTCAGCCTGTGATCTCTTCACATGGTTGTCGTGCTCCACCTAGCTTTACAGGTTGCCTGTAACGCTGCATCTTGTTGCTGGTTTTAATTATTTGTTCTTGCTGTAAATAATTAAGGTTAGCTAAAACAAAGTAGCTCCGTGTTTCTTTAAACACATTTCAGCCAACCACCACTCACCCAAGTTAACTTTTATTACGTTATATAAATGCGTTTAGAAAGCTGGGTTTGTTGCTAGGTCATTAATGGCATGAGCTTTAGGTTTTTTTTGAATAGCCCCCTTATTTTTATAATTTAATTCTAGTTAACTTGGGTTTTTATTGAAAAATCGTTGCTTTGGTTTTTATTTTAAGCAGCAAATTGAAACTCTAGGTTTGTAGGATACTCCCTTGTTAATTCGTAACCTTTGTAATATTGCTTTAGCTAGTACAGTGCTGGCGTTGTCAGGCTGTAAAGGCGGGATACTCGATCCAAAAGGGCAGATAGGCATTGATGAGAAAAATTTAATCATCATCGCAACCGTGCTTATGTTGCTTGTAGTCGTTCCCGTTATTGTGATGACTTTGTATTTCGCTTGGAAATATAGAGACACTCAAAACCAAGAAATTTATGCTCCAAAATGGGCTCATTCAAATAAAATTGAAGCCGTTGTTTGGGCTGTTCCTATTGTTATTGTAATCATTTTAGGTGTTATTACCTGGCAGTCTACCCAAAACTTAGACCCCTATAAACCCATTGAAGGTAAAGGTGAACACCTTACTGTTGAAGTGGTTTCATTAAACTGGAAATGGCTATTTATATATCCTGAGCAAGGTATTGCTACGGTTAATGAATTAGTGTTCCCAGCAAATGTACCTGTTGAATATAAAATCACCTCAGAGAGCACAATGAATTCATTTTTTATTCCGCAATTGGGTAGTCAAATATACTCAATGGCTGGGATGGAAACCAAGCTTCACTTAATTGCAAATGAGCCAGGTACGTTTAAAGGCTTTTCAGCAAATTACAGCGGCGCAGGTTTCACTGGCATGAAATTTAATGCCATTGCTACACCTACTCAAGCAGACTTTGATAAGTGGGTGAGTGATGTGAAAGCGAATTCAAGCGCTAATAACCTGACTCATGCAAATTATGTTGAGCTTGCAAAAGCAAGTGAAAATAACCCAGTAGCATATTACGGAAAAGTTGATGACGGCTTATTTCATACCATTGTTATGAAGTATATGCAGGCGCATGGCGATATGAACAAAAAACACCATGCATTGGGCGAACATGGGCAAATGAGTAAAAAGCATCATGAAATGAGTGAGCACTCAATGCCTTCATCTCACAGCCAAGGCGAGGAATAATAATGTCGTTATTAGGTAATCTTTCACTCGACGCAATTCCGTTTCATGAGCCAATTCTTGTGTTCACGATGTCGGTTATTGCGATAGCTGGGCTTATTATTGCCGGGCTTATTACAAAGTATAAAAAATGGGGCGTGCTTTGGCGCGACTGGATCACGTCTGTTGATCACAAACGCTTAGGCGTAATGTATATTCTTTTAGCACTAATAATGCTGTTTCGTGGTTTTTCTGATGCAATAATGATGCGTGCGCAGTTGGCACTTGCTACCAGTGGTGCGCCAGGTTATTTACCACCAGAACACTACGACCAAATATTTACTGCCCACGGCGTAATCATGATCATATTTATGGCAATGCCATTTATGATTGGTCTAATGAACATTGTATTACCACTTCAAATTGGTGCTCGCGATGTTGCTTTTCCATTTTTAAATAATTTAAGTTTTTGGTTTACAGCCAGTGGTGCAATTTTAATTAACTTATCACTTGTATTTGGTGAATTTGCAAAAACAGGTTGGGTGGCATATCCGCCGCTTTCGGAGCTGACCTTTAGCCCTGGGGTGGGGGTCGATTATTATATTTGGGCCTTGCAAATATCCGGGCTCGGTACACTTCTAACAGCCGTAAACTTTTTAGCAACCGTGTTTAAAATGCGTGCACCAGGTATGACCCTAATGAAAATGCCAATTTTTACATGGGCATGTACATGGGCAAACATCTTAATTGCAGCATCATTCCCAATTTTAACTGCTGTACTTGCAATGCTAACGCTTGACCGTTATCTAGACTTCCACTTCTTTACCAATGAATTGGGCGGTAACGCCATGATGTACATCAACCTGTTTTGGGCATGGGGTCACCCTGAGGTATACATATTAGTATTACCAGCGTTTGGTATTTTTTCTGAAATTATTTCGACCTTTGCCGGTAAACGTTTGTTTGGTTACAAATCGATGGTTTATGCCAGCGGTGCAATCTCAATTTTAGGCTTTATTGTTTGGTTACATCACTTCTTTACTATGGGCTCAAGTGCTAACGTTAACGCGTTCTTTGGGGTAATGACTATGGTTATTGCCGTACCAACTGGGGTTAAGTTGTTTAACTGGTTATTTACTATTTACCGAGGTCGATTACGTATAAGTGTACCGGTACTTTGGACTCTTGGCTTTATGGTTACCTTTACCGTAGGCGGTATGACCGGTGTATTACTTGCCATTCCTGGCGCCGATTATGTACTGCATAACAGCTTATTCTTAATTGCACATTTCCATAACACAATTATTGGTGGTGCTGTGTTTGGTTACCTGGCCGGTTTTGTATTTTGGTTCCCTAAAGCAATGGGCTTTAAACTTAATGAAAAATGGGGCAAAGCATCATTTTGGTGTTGGATTATTGGTTTCTTCGTAGCATTTATGCCGCTGTACGTACTTGGTTTCTTAGGTATGACACGTCGCTTAAACCACACTAACAACCCAGATTGGAACATGTGGTTATACATTGCCGCAGGCGGTGCTGTAATTATTATGTTTGGTATTATCAGCCAAGTAATTCAATTATATGTGAGCTTTAGAGACCGTGAAGCGCTTGACGATACAACAGGCGATCCGTGGAACGGCCACACACTTGAGTGGGCTACAAGTTCACCTCCGCAAATTTATAACTTTGCAACAATTCCACATATTGATGATATTGATGCATGGACCGATATGAAAGAAAAAGGTCAAGCATATCAAGATAAAGCAAACTACAGCCCTATTCATATGCCTAAAAACACATCAGCTGGCGTGTTAATGGCAGCAAGTTTAACAGTATTTTGTTTTGCAATGATTTGGCATATTTGGTGGTTAGCTGTTGTTGGACTAGTAGGCGGAATCGCCATATTTATCAAGCGTTGTTACACCAGCGATGTAGATTACTATATACAACCTGATGAAATTGCACGCATTGAAGCTGCATATAATTCAAGTGGCGTTAAGGAGTTAAAAGCGTGAGTACACTTTCTGCAAATTTAGACTCTGTATCACACGATGATCATGCCCACGCGCATGATCACCACGATACTTCGGGTGATACCGTATTTGGTTTTTGGTTATACCTAATGACCGATTGCCTACTGTTTGCCTCGTTTTTTGCCACTTACGCTGTGTTATTTATGAACACAGCCGGTGGCGTATCGGGTAAAGATATTTTTGAACTCGACTTTGTAGCAGTAGAAACTGCAGCACTACTGATTAGTAGTATTACTTTTGGTTTTGCCATGATTGCCGCTCAAGGGCAAAAAAAGGCACTAACACTGACTTGGTTATTTGTTACGTTTTGTTTAGGTGCTGTGTTTATTGGTATGGAAGTATACGAATTTCATCACCTAATTGTGCATGGCAATGGTCCACAACAAAGTGCCTTTTTAACATCGTTTTTCTCATTAGTTGGCTTACATGGTTTACATGTAACAGCGGGTCTAATTTGGATGACCATAATGATGATTGAAGTTGCTAAACGCGGCTTAGGTAAAGCAACCGTAACGCGTTTAAGCTGCTTAAGCCTATTTTGGCACTTCTTAGACATTGTCTGGATTTGTGTATTTACCGTTGTTTATTTAATGGGAGCAATGTAATGAGCCACAGCGAAACGCATGCGTTAAAGCAAACGCAAAGTGATCATCATGATGAATCTCATGGCAGTGTTAAAACTTACTTAATTGGCTTTGTGCTATCGGTAATTTTAACTGCTATACCGTTTTACATGGTAATGGAAGGTGACTTCTCAAAAGCAACAACGCTTTGGAGCATTGTTACTTTAGCAATCGTACAAATTTGGGTGCATTTAAAATACTTTTTACACCTTAATTTTACCACCGAAGATGGCCGTGCAAGTACTTTTTCATTCCTATTCAGTGCTCTGATCATCGTAATGGTTGTTGGGTTATCTGTTTGGATCATTTATGAATCTAACGCAATGATGATGTACTAGGAGTTGAAGATGTTTCGTCGTTATTTATCAGTGACAAAGCCGGGTATTATTATGGGCAATTTGATCAGCGTAGCGGGCGGGTTTTTACTTGCCTCGCGCGGTGATATAGACCCATGGTTAATGATTGCCACATTAATTGGTTTGTCGCTAGTGGTTGCATCAGGTTGCGCTATCAATAATGTTATAGATAGAGACATAGATGTGGCCATGGCGCGTACTCGTACGCGGGTTACAGTAACGGGCGAAATGTCGGCCTTTGCTGCACTTAGTCACGGTATTTTATTGGGTGTTGTGGGCTTTGGTTTACTTATCGCCTACACCACTCAAGCCGCGGTATTTTTTGCAGCCTTTGGCTACGTAATTTATGTAGGGGTTTATAGCCTCTACATGAAACGCAACTCAGTATATGGCACTTTTGTAGGCAGCCTTTCTGGCGCTGTACCGCCAGTAGTTGGTTACTGCGCCGTAACAGGGCAGTTCGATATGGGCGCATTAATACTGCTAGTCATGTTTAGCTTGTGGCAAATGCCGCATTCATATGCCATTGCTATTTTTCGCTTTAAAGATTACCAAGCTGCAGGTATTCCTGTATTACCTGTAGCGCAAGGAATTGATAAAGCAAAGCGCCATATCGTACTTTACATTGCTGTATATGCATTGGTGGTGATGTTGCTACCAATTACTGGCTACACAGGTGCTGCCTTTATGGCTGTTGCTTGTATTACCAGCTTTTGGTGGTTGCTAATGGCGCTGCGCGGTTATCGTCGTAATATTGATATGAGTAGCTGGGCACGTAAAGTGTTCGCATTTTCAATTATTAATATTACAGCGTTAAGTATTGCTATGGCTGTTGATTATCATAGTGTTGCTCCACAGCTATTAACGCTTACCTAATTTAAAAATTTTTAACTATTCCAAAGTTAATCCAAAGGCTCGAAAGGGCCTTTTTTTATGCCTAAATATTAAAATAATTGAACATCAGTATTCTCACCCTTTTACTTTCTAAAATCATCAGCATTGTAATAAAGTGGTTTAAGGGTGCCGCAGTTAATAAATTTATAGGTAAGCTCATTTTCAGCTGGGACACGTTTTGAGGTACGAAGCTTTTGCATACATGCATTAACTAAATCAACAAAAATAAGATGGTTATAGCTCGGCGCTTGTTGAATTTTATGAATATAAATATGCTCAGTACCGCCTAGATTAATCATGTCGTAATCTTGCCATTGCGATGATTCACTTAAATCTTTTAGCTCTCTGGCATACAGTTGCTTACTCAGTTCAAGCTCTTTTTTTGAGTAAATTAAACTACCACCTTGTTGATAATCACCCTCGTAAATATCGGCAATAATCGTAATTTCTTCACCACGCATTAAATGTTGAATATTAAACGCTTGTGGCTTAACCGTGATTAGCTCAGCATTTCTAACAAAGTTTAAGAGTGCGACATCGGGGTTTCCTATTTTATAAACAACTTGCACGTCATCTGGAGAATTATAACTAGGTAAGTTAATCGCAATTATAGATGAGCCTTGATTAACCAAAGCCATAGGATGCTCAGCATTGTAAGCGGGGTCTACCGGTGGTAGTTCTGTTTTTTCTTCTTCTGCTACAGCAAAGCCACTTAAAGTAACTAGTAATAAAGTAAGTAGTAGGCGCATTATAATCTCAATTAATTTATGAGCTTAAATTTTAGTATAAAATATACATTACATTGAGTTAATTGCACTTAATACTTAAACGCCAAGCATTATATAAAAGGCTCAAATGAGCCTTTTATACAATTTCAAGGTAATCTCAAAGCGACATTAAAATAATGGCGACTAAATAAGCACTACTTAATTGCTTTTTTTACTTCTCGCCAATCTATTATTTTAAAGTTTTGAGGCTGCTGTGGCATACGATTATAACCATCTTGTACAACTAAAATACCTTCAGGATAACCCGGAAGAGACTTAGATGTTACTGTTAACCCGTCGGTTTCTGATGAGCCATCAATACCATTAACCAAATCACTTATTACACTAAACTTACCTGCAAACTCTAAGCTAGGTGTTTTAATGCCCGCAGTACCATTCTTTATTTTATACAGTACGTAGCTGTTATCACCTTGGCTGGAAACAACTAAATAACGTGTTTTGTCGCTGTGGTAAATTTCCATACCTTCAACATCATCAACAAGTTGCTCATTTATACCTTGCAGCATAACCGGTGTACTGCCTGCCGTTGGCTCTGCACCTATAAACCAAATACCGGCATCTTCTTCGCCTACAAATAATTGTCCTAGTTCATCATCTGCACTACAGCCTTCTGGTTGGCTTGGTAGGTTAAACTCGCGAACAAGTTTACCTGTTATTTTTTCGTTATTCTCACTGATTTTATATTGCTGATATAGCCCCGATTTATCATTTACAAATACATAGTTCCCCGTATTTGACGAGTACATACATAAGCCATAAATTTCATCAAGATTGGTAGGAATATCAGCAATGTACTTCACACTATTATTAGCTTGTACTGAAAATACACTAATACCGTTAAGCGTTCGGTTACTAGCAGTTATTAATGTATTGGTACTGTTTTTAATCGTGCTATTTTGTCGCAGGTCTACGTTATTTAAACGACCAACTTCAAGTGACTGTTCAAGCTTGCCATTTAGGCTGTATACCATTAGTCCACGGCGTTTATCGGTGCCTAAAATTAAGCTGTTTGCTGCATCTTTAGGGTTAACCCAAATTGCCGGATCGTCTGCTGCATCACCAAATGCTTGAACGGGGGCCGTTTGTGCACTTGCCTTTATTTGAGTGATTGATTGAGTGTTGGTTTTTAATGATTTTATGATAGGTGTTACAGGTAATGTACTTTTAATATAAGCGCCTGCTTCGTCGTTATACAGCACTGCCGTTGCCGCGTTGTTACTTGTGTAATTTACCGCTACCGATTCCAAGCTCAAGTCACCATTTAACATCCAGTTATTAAGCATTTTACTAATTGGATCATAAGCATACACAGTATTGTTTTTGGTACTAGTAAACCAGATAATACCATCTTGCGAAGCTGAAATAGCTCCTAGTTCACTGTCTAACTTTCCAAAGGGGGCGACTAAAGCAATCGGTTTTTTATCTGCTTGCGATTCCGCGTTCGCGTTTATTGCCCAAATGCCTACTTCGCTTTCACTTACATATAAGGTATTTGTTGTTGTACTTACAGCACAACCCGACGCCTCACTAACGCCAGAAAATTCACGTACATTTACGTTAACCGCTTTATTATTCGCTGTATCAAAAATAATAGTTTCGGTAATTAGCCCGCGTACATCAGGTACAAATGCCGATATTGATTCACTCGCTTTATTAGCAAATAAACACACCGTATCGGGTTGTGCTTGTGGTGGGTTAATGCGGGTTAGTTCAATTGTATCCCAGCCACTTTGAGTGTGCTCAAGCTTAAATATAACAACGTTATCTTGATTGTTATCAATAGTTGCAACCAAAAATGAGTGTGCTGTTAGCTTAGTGACAGCAAGCGCTTCAAAGTTACCTTTTTTTATAATGCGGCTTTGTTGCGTTTCACTTTCAACTAACACTAAGCCTTTGCTTTCGCTTGCTAGCAACCAATTGTTATTATTTAACCATGCCGCTTGTGAGCCTTGCATGTTATCTGTTGGACCAAATTCAGTACTATTAATGACTATTTTATCGGATGTGTTTTTTACTGCCGTATTTGTAGCCATATTACTATTGCTACACGCACTTAATGTACTAAGCACTAAGCTACTTACAATTAAGCTAATAGATATTTTTAATTTAAAGTTCATGTTGTAACCCTTTATTGGTCAAAGCGCTTTTGAGTGCTGTAACGCACTTCGCCTTTATAGTTAATAGCCGTTGCTTTTAGTGCTTCATTGTTAATCGAAAAGCTCAAAAATCCTGGAGTAGCTTCTGCAAAACGCGTAAATTCACGTTGTTTTACGTAACGCGCTTCGCTACCACCACCAGATACAAAGTGGTCGAGTTTACTGCCATCTATTTGGTTATGTTGCAGGTCATGTTCGTGTCCTGCTATGTATGCTTGCACACCATTTTGCTCAAATATGGGCTCGAGTAAATTACGTAAACCTTCAGTAAGTCCGTAACGTTTTCCACTGCTATAAAGTGGGTGATGACCAACCACTATTTTCCATCGTGCCTGGCTATTTGATAGTTGGCTATCTAACCATGTTAATTGCGCTTGGCTGTTTTGCCCTTGAGTTGCTTTGTATTTTTCGCGTGTTTTGTATTCAGGATTTAAAGTATTAGTGTCTAAAAACACCATTAATATCTGCTCGCCACCTTTTAAAGTAAAGGTTTTGCTGTAATAGCGTGCAGGTAAATTCCAGCGCTGACTTTTTTTACTGTAATCAAGTTGTGCTTGCGCATTACCTAAATAATCATGATTACCCAGTACTACATACCAAGGCTCGAATGTATGTGGACCATGGTAAATATCTTCATAGGCACTTTGCCAAAGCGGGTCGTTAACACTTGCCACGCCATTGGGATAAAAGTTATCGCCAGTTGAAATAGTAAAATCACCATCCGTTTGAAACATCGCTATTTCTAACTGGTGTGCTACGTCTTTTTGATAAAAGTGCCCGTTATGTCCCCAATCACCAATAACCGTAAAATTTAAGCTCTTAGGCAGCACCGTCAAGTTGGCAATTTTTTGTTGCTCGTATAATACATCGGTGTACGTTACGTTTGCCAATACGCTTTGTATACTGCATAAGCCAAGTGTTATTAGCAGTAATGTTTTTTTTATCATTATAGTTCTCTCATGTTTGGTAGCGCTAAATAAAGTGATTAGCACTACCTCATAAACTTATTTAAAATGCGTAACGCAGCATAAGTTGATAAACCGGTCCCGCTTCTTCAGATTCAATTTCGTACTCATCAAAGCTTCTACTAAACTGATCTTCAACGGTATCAAATTTATTAAAGGTTTCGTCTTTACTTGCATCAAGTAGGTTTGAACCCACCAAGCGTAGCGTTACATCTTCCCAACGTTTTTCTAAAAACACTTCAAAGTCGGCACTGTAAGATGTAGTTATTTCTTCACCTACAATACGTCCATAGGCATCACCTTGCTTACGGTAAGTTACGCCAAATGCAGCTTTGAGTTCGGGTAAGTCTTGAATAAACCCAATGTTATAAACGTAGTCTGATTGGTCGTTAAATTTGCGAGTTCCAAAAAAATCGGTTACTTCACTATCAAGCCATGAGTAGTTTAAAAATACACCCGTATTAGGCATGCTAAATGCGCCAAGTGGAGTAGATAAATCAAGCTCAACTCCTTTAACATTACCATCGCCGGTGTTGCGTGGTTGCAGTACAAATGTACCTTCGCCCTCAGAGCCTTCTTGTCCTGTATTTGCTATTTCTATTAGGTCATTTACTTTGCGATAAAATAAATTAATACCTACAACGCCACTTTTTCCTAAGCGATACTCGTAGCCTAAGTCCATACCCCAAGCTGATTCTGGTTTTAATTCAGGGTTCCCTAGTTGGTCGTTATCGCCAAGCTCTTTTTCGATAAGTGCCGGCGTTAAAAAATCAAACTCAGGGCGGCGTAAACTACGCGCAATCGATGCACTTATACGCCCATTTTCGCTAACGTTATAACGAAAGTGTGCCGAGGGGAGGATAAAGTCGTAACTATTATTTTCGGTCACGCCAATTGTTTTATCATTAATTTTAGAATCGGTAGACTCCCAGCGAACGCCCAGCTCCCAAGCAAATAAATCATCTTTGTGCTTAACAAGGGCAAATAAGTCAAAGCGATCTTCTTCTAAAGTATTTACACCACCAGTAACCGCTTCGTACTCGCTATTAAATGCAGCAAGCGTTAAAGGTGATGCTGCGTATTGATCCCAACTGGTAAGTGCAAGTTCTAATTCGTTTTGCGATTCTAAAATTTCACTGTCGCGTTTTTTATTTTGTAAAAATGCACCAAGCTGAATTTCTTTGCTGTCACCCCAAGGTTGGCTGTGTTGCCACTGTAGAGTCCATTCTTTATCGTCTATGTTGCTGCGAGCTTGTTCTTCTTCAAATATCATTGGCAGCTCAGAGGTATCTAGTTCTACTTCTTGCTCATAAACAGACTCTTCAAACCGAGCAAAGCCAAATTTAAACTTACTTGTGCCGCTTAGTAGTGGAAATTCATAAGCGGTATTGATGTTGTAATTAGTTTGGTCAATATATTTAACATTGGCATTATCTGTTTCTAAGTTACCGCCATTTACAATATCGTTATTGGTTGCAGTTGGGTCGTTGTATTCAAATGAACGTTCATCCTCAGTACGCTCTGTATCAACCCACATAGCGCTAATATTAAACTGACTATCGTCGTCAAAAACAATTTCGTAGCTGGAGTTAAGTGACGTGTCGTCGCCATCGCGAGTGTCTGATTGGTCTTCGCGGTTATCAAACTCTTCTGTTTGAAAACTTATATTGTTTTCAGGGCTATCGCCGTAGCGCAAACTAGTTTTTTGTTTTGGGTTATATCTGCCTTGTAAATTTGCACCAAGTAATAAGCGCCCACCAGCAAATTCAGTACCGTACACAGCAGCCAAGCTTTCTTTAAATTCACCATCGTCATAAAGCAAGCCACCAGCACGCAAGTAACCGCCATCTAAACTGTAACCATCGCGCAATACAATATTTAATGTGCCCGCAATAGCATCGGCTGAGCGGTTAGCACTTGATGAGCGAATAATTTCAACGCGTTCAATTAACTCAGCCGGAATTCGGTCAACAAAAAATGAACGGTCGGCACCAGCGCCAGGTACTTCTTCACCGTTTATAAGCACCTTTGTATAAGCAGGGCTTAACCCCCGCATACGTGCACCATCCGATTCAAGCACATCCGATAAAAATGTAACACTGGGTACTCGTTTTAATGCATCGCCTGCGGTCAATGGTTCAAAACGTTGAAAGTACTCTTGTGAATATTCTAAGGTTGGTGCGAGTTCGTCTGAGCGGTTTCTGTAGCCAATTTCACCGTATACAACAATTTTGTCAGAAACTTCGATATCTTTTTTTGTGGTTTCTTTTGCATCATCTTCTGCATAAGCCGTTAAATTACATAAGGCTAATGCGGCTACCAGTGCTTTTATTTTAAAGTCTTTCATTGTATTTGCTCTTGGTTATTGCTGGGTTGTTTCTTGATATGGCGAGCAAGCTAAAGATATTTGATTACGTAAATGTGACAGTGTTTAGTTTAAATACATGTATTTAGAGGTGTTTGAGCAATATCTAGAGCGTATTGAGCTTTTATCACTCCTCGTAAAGTCAGGTGTTATGTACCGTGCAGGGCTGTTTTTAAAGTAGGTATCATTTAGTTGTCATATAGCTGAGCTAATATGACCCTGCTAACAAAAACTTGTATGAACTAACTTTAAAACTCATTTATAAACGAGATACCGCACATGCGATTTAACCCCTTTATCAGCCACCGATTATTAATAAACGCTATTATTGCGATGTTTTTTAGCGCTGTGTTTTTAAGTAGTTATTTAGGTGTATTAAAAACTTACGCCAGTATTCAGTGGCTCGATATTATGGGGGAGGGCGGTATTGTATTAATGACTCTCGTATGGATTGCCGCGTTATTAATTTCAAGACCACCGGGTAAAGTAACCACTTACTTAGTGATAGGTGTTGGGTTATTTATGTTCTCGGCAACCCTCGATTTACTTGATGAATGGCTAATGCATCCCGCCCATCAATGGCTCAGTTGGATTGAATCTCTGCCAGCACCTTTAGGCATGTTGTTAACGAGTGTGGGTTTGTATTATTGGCATCAAGAGCAGTACGTATTAAATCGTCAGCTACGCCGCCGTGAAGCGCATTTACGTGAGCACGATAAGGTGTGTTCAGTTACAGGTCTTTATAAGGCGCAGTACCTAGATTCTGCAATTAAAGAGCAACTTACGAGCAAACAACCACTCTGGCTTGGGGCTATTGATATTCGTGATTTTTCGCATTTTAATAGTGAGTTTGGCTTTAGTGAGGGCGACCGGTTACTGCGTGAAATTAGCGAGCTATTGTTAATGAATTGCCGACTAAGTGATGTAGTGTGCCGCTACGCAGGAGATTGCTTTATGGTATTGATGCCAGCCACCACAGAGCAGCAAGCTAAAGAGTTGATGGCACAAATTAAAGGAGCTCTAAAGCATTGTGCATTTAAAGTTGAAGCATCTAAAAAAGCAAAGTTTCAATATGTCACTACCGCCTTAATACAAGGTAATACGCATAGCAGTACAGGTAAACTAACAAGCCAACTGCATAGTCAATTACAACAAAAAAAGCATCAACTAAAAGTAGCGCACCGTGCACATGTTTGTTAGCCAAGACGACAAATATTTAAGCGCTCAAGGGCTTATTACGTCAGCTGTAGAGCTTGCTCAAAGCCGAAACATAAATTTACATAAGCTGCTACGCGGTACCGGTATTTTTGAACAAGACTTACTTAATTTTCAGCATACATTTAGTGTGTCTCAGCAGGTGCGTTTATTAGCTCAATTTAAGTTGTTGATGAAAAGTACTGACAGTGGTTTTTTACTCGGTAGCCAACTTATTAACGACACTCGAGCCGAAGCTCAGGCATTAAAATATAGCGATAATTTAGCTCAAGTATTAAAGCAATTATCACTTTTAAGAATGCAATTAGCGCCTTTGCTGTTTAGCCAAACGTATATTAAAAACGATAATGTTTATATTTATATTCAGCCAGCACATGGGTTTGATGAAAGCCTTTACCACTATGTGCTAGAGATATACAGCACTGCATTTTATAGTTTACTTAAACGAGTGAGCGAAAGTTACCCGCATTGTCAGTTCGACTTTGCTTTTAAACGCCCTCGGCATATTCAAGAATACGAGCAAAATTTAGGGCTAAAGGTAAGTTTTGATAAGCCATGTACTCGCTGGGTATTAAATAAAACCATGTTAAGGGCTAAAAACCCGCATGCGAGTCAATTACGATTTATGCAAGCGCAGTCGCAGCTACATAATAAAAGCGTAGTTAGCATGACTTTTATTGAAGCCGTCTGCAGATACTTATACTCTCACCCAAGTGCTAATTTAGAGTGCACCGCAAAGCACTTTGCTATGAGCTCAGCTACATTTAAGCGCAGACTCAAACTCAATGGGGTACGCTTTTCAGCGTTAATAGATGAGCAAAATAAGCACAAAGCTATTTACCTACTTACTCTGTGCGCCAAACATAACGAACAAGTCGCTGAACATTTAGCTTTTTACGATATACCTAACTTTCGGCGCGCCTTTAAACGCTGGACAGGCTTAACACCTAATCAGTTAAAAGCGCAATAAGTTACTCAGTTGCCATGTCTATGGAGTGCAACAATGTTCGTGCATTTAAATGAAGATTTGGATCTTCTGGGTTTGACGTATTAGTCAGCCAAATTACATTGCCTTCTTTATTTACAAATAATGTAGTAGGTGTGCCTCGTATACCTAATTGCTGTGCTATTGCATCGGCTTTTACAGCTGTTTTAAAAGTATAACCTCTTTCGCTAAGTGCTTTAGCGGGAGTAGCATCGTCATCTTCTTCAAAGCTCACGGCAATAACTTTTAATCCCATATCATCAATTTTTTGAAGTGCTGGCTGCAGCTTTTTACAGTACGGACACCATGTTGCCCAAAAGTGTAAAACGTAAGGTTGACCTAATAAATCTTGAGTATTGAGTGGCGACCCATCAGCCATTTGTAAATTTAATGTTGGCAATTTAGGATATGTTGCTTCTGAGCTTGTATCTTGTGCGTAAGCTGTAAAGCTTAATAAAATTAGCGTGATGGTAATAAATAGCTGTTTCATAATATGCTCTTTTTTATTTTACATATTAAACAAGAACGATAATTTAACATTTTCATTTCAAACTAAAAGCCAGCAGCTTGTTCAACAACAATAGCGTGGCGTTTAGCGAGGCGTAGGTGATCTCTATCGTAACCTCCACCTATCACAGTAGCTACAGGTGTATTGTGTTCAAGGCAGCGTTTTAGCACTAAATGGTCACGTTTAGCTATGCCATCCCAGCTAATATCTAACTTACCCAAGCCATCACCTTGCCAAATATCAACGCCAGCATCGTAAAGTACTAAGCTTGGGTTTAGCTCTTTAAGTAAATAACTTAGTGTTTCGTTAACTATGGCAAGGTATTCGTCGTCCTTCATATTATTTGCCAGGCCAATGTCTAAATCGCTAGCGGACTTTCTAAAGGGGAAGTTTTTTTCACAATGGATAGAGCAAGTATACGCATAGGGTTGATGCTGTAACATTGCAGCTGTGCCATCACCTTGGTGCACGTCTAAATCAAAAATAAGTACGTTAGTTACCTCACCCGATTTAATTAAAGTTTGCGTGGTAAAGGCCAAATCGTTAACCATACAAAAACCTGAACCAAAGTCATTATGTGCGTGATGTGTACCACCAGCAAGATGACATGCTATACCGTGTTTAAGTGCTAAGCGGGCTGTCTGTAGCGTTCCTTGAGGGGCTGTAAATGTACGTGCCATAAGCTCTTTTGACCAAGGTAGACCAATGCGACGCATGGCTTTTTCATCTAAGCGGTTGTGCCATAAATCTTGGATATAATTATCGCAATGCACAAGCTCAAGCGGCTCTGGCGTGCCTAATATTGGCTCAACTAGGTTACTGCCGATTAAACCAAGCTCTGCAACATGTTGATATAAATGTGCAAATTTACTCATTACAAAGCGATGCTTAGGATCAAAGCTAAACGAGTAGTTAGGATGGTATATCAAAGGCAAATGAGGATTTAAGCGCATATTTACAAGCTTTATAAAGTTTGCGCTATGGTAATCAACTTAAGAGAATGAGTCTATTGTGAGTCATTAATAAGTGACGCTAATTCGCGATGCAGTAGCTCATCATCGGCTAAGTTTAGCTCTATTAAACGCTTTAAATAAGTAATACTGTCTATATCAATGTGATGGCATTTTAAACCAATATGATCGGCTTCAATATGGCAAATCACTACTTCCATTTTTATTTCTATATCGCTTTGAGGTAATGTAAAACGCAGTATTGCTTGCGTATTGTGGCTGCCAATAAATGCATCACAATTAGTAACCAACGCGCCATGTAACGATAGATCGAGTAATTTACACGGATACTGTTGGCTATCAAAACATAACAGAGCGTTAGTTGAAAATAGCACACGAGAAAACTGTCGACGATTTTGCATAACCTAATTTAGCCTTACTGTTTTTATAATAAATTAAGCATAGCGGGTAATTCTCTACATGCTAGCAAGATGTGCTCCTGTAATGCTGGTGACATAAAAAAGCCCTGCAAAGTGCAGGGCTTAAGTTATACAAACATAAAATTAACCAATATTTTTAGCCAATTTTTTTGTACTTAATACGTTTAGGTTGAGTTGCCTCAGCGCCTAGGGTCTTTTTAAGCCACTCTTCATATTCAGTGTAGTTACCATCAAAGAAGTTAATTTGACCTTCATCACGGTAATCTAAAATATGAGTAGCGATACGGTCAAGGAACCAACGGTCATGCGAGATACACATTACACAACCTGGGAACTCTAAAATAGCGTTCTCCAGTGCACGTAGTGTTTCAACGTCCAAGTCATTGGTTGGCTCATCGAGTAGTAACACATTGCCGCCAGCTTTTAATAACTTAGCAAGGTGTAAACGGTTACGCTCACCACCTGATAGGTCTTTAACAAACTTTTGCTGATCGTTACCTTTAAAGTTAAAGCGACTTACATATGCTCGGCTTGGGAACTCAAAGTTACCAATTTTCAGTACGTCTTGTCCGTCTGATATTTCTTGGAAAACAGTTTTGCTTTCGTCCATACCGTCGCGGAACTGATCAACAGTAGCTAGGTGTACTGTTTCGCCAACGCTGATGTTACCGCTGTCTTGCGTTTGCTCACCGCTTATCATTTTAAACAGCGTTGATTTACCCGCGCCATTCGCGCCAATAATGCCCACAATGGCACCTTTTGGCATGCTAAAGCTTAAGTCATCAATTAAAACTCGATCGCCAAAACTCTTACGAAGATTAGTTACTTCAAGTACTTGGTCACCTAAACGCGGACCAGGTGGGATAAACATCTCGTTAGTTTCGTTACGTTTTTGGTAATCAGACTGCTGCATTTCAGTAAACTGAGCCATACGTGCTTTTGACTTAGCTTGACGACCTTTAGGGTTTGAACGAACCCATTCAAGTTCTTGCGCAATTGATTTTTGACGTGCTTTTTCAGATTTTTGTTCTTGCTGTAAGCGCGCATCTTTTTGTTCAAGCCAAGAAGAGTAGTTACCTTCCCATGGAATACCTTCACCACGGTCAAGCTCTAATATCCAGCCAGCTACATTATCAAGGAAGTAACGGTCATGCGTTACAGCCACAACAGTGCCTTCGTAATCGTGTAAGAAGCGCTCTAACCATGCAACCGACTCAGCATCCAAGTGGTTAGTAGGTTCATCAAGGATAAGCATGTCTGGTTTTTCAAGTAATAATCGACATATAGCAACACGGCGACGCTCACCACCTGAAAGGTGCTCAATTTTAGCATCCCACTCTGGCAGGCGAAGTGCATCAGCTGCGCGTTCTAAAACGTTGTCGATGTTATGACCATCGTGCGCCTGAATAACAGCTTCAAGCTCGCCTTGCTCTTTTGCAAGTGCGTCAAAGTCAGCGTCTTCCATGGCGTATTCGTTATACACTTCGTCAAGACGTTTAAGTGCATGTTTAACTTCGCCAACAGCTTCTTCAACAGTTTCACGTACTGTTTTACTTTCGTCTAAAACAGGTTCTTGCGGTAAATAACCAATTTTAGTACCAGACTGAGGATGTGCATCACCTTCAAAATCTTGGTCAACACCGGCCATAATACGCAGTAACGTAGATTTACCAGAACCGTTTAAACCAAGCACACCAATTTTAGCGCCAGGAAAAAAGTGCAACGAAATATCTTTTAAGATAGTGCGCTTAGGTGGCACAACCTTAGATACTCGACTCATCGAGAATATAAATTTATCAGGTAAAACCATGGAGGAAAGCCTTCAAATAATAATAAAAATTTCAATGTTGTATTGTAGTGGCTCACAGGTGAAACAGTCAACGAATGCTGTATAGAACAATACACTTACCTAAGCGGTACTTTGTTTTGATTGCTCGTTAAAAACACTACTATTACAGGATTTCTATTGTGTAAAATTCTGTAATCTATTGTTTTATATTGTTCAAATACATTTCATTTTTAACAAAAGTGGTACAGTATATTTACAAGCTGTAAAGTATAAGCAAGTTATATAGGCAGGCCACACTTAGTTTGTTGTTAAACATCACATTATTAAATATTACAAAGGTTTAAAGGAATGAACATGAAAATAGTTACAAGGTTAGGGGCATTACTTTTAGGTTTATACTCATTTTCGAGCCAAGCAGACATACTCCACGTAAATGGTTATTACCAAGGAATAGGGATAGGGTCTACGCAAATTGATGTATACGAGAGTGATAGCATACAGTTTACAACGCTTTACGGCCGGTTTGGATATCAGTTTTCGCGTTACTTTGCATTAGAAGGGCGTATAGGTTTTGGGTTAAATGATGAGTCAACGCCTCTAAACGGAATTGTTTACACTCAGAACCCACAGGACGGTTCGCTGAGTTCAGAATTCATTAAGAGCGAAATCGATTCAAGCCTTGATTTGCAAACAAGTATATTTGTAAAAGCTAATTATCCAATTTCATCTCGAGCTGATGTGTTTTTATTTGGTGGCTATGGTAGAAATAAATTAAGTTACAATGAAGGCGACTTAAAAAACCTTGCAGAATCAATAACTGGTACAGATACAAATTCTACGCTAATAACTGAGCAAAACTACGATGAAGGCGGCGTAACGTACGGAACCGGCATTGACTTTAGGCTAACTCAACGCTGGCAAGTAAGTGCTGAATACCAATATTTTGATACAAATGAAGGCGATATTTACGCTCTTAATTTATCTGTAAATTATCGTTTTTAATTATAATAGCGCTACTGATTTTAGTAGCGCTATTTCAATTCACTAAAACAAAGTACTTCAATATAAATGCATTCCCTCTCATCTATAACTTTTAGTAAATCTTAAAAAAATCATGAATAAATTTCATTTGGACATCTATACATCTAGAGGTTGATATTTTTTACTTTCAGTTCATAATTAAGCCTCGGTTTTTATGAGCAGGAGTAAAGTATGCCAATTACAGTAAAAGACGAGTTGCCGGCAATTGCACGTTTACGTCAAGAAAACGTATTTGTAATGCCAAAAAGTCGTGCAAAAACGCAAGAAATACGCCCAATGCGTTTGGCTATTTTAAACTTAATGCCTAATAAAGTAGAAACCGAAGTTCAGTTTATTCGCTTACTTGCCAACTCACCTTTGCAAGTAAACGTAGAACTACTGCGCCTCGACACTCACCGCAGTAGCAGCAACTCAGAAGAGCACCTTGATACCTTCTACCGTTATTTTTCTGAGGTTAAAGACAACAATTACGATGCATTAATAGTAACCGGTGCGCCACTTGCCCATTTAGAATACGACGATGTAGCGTATTGGGATGAGCTAAAGGTCATTATTGATTGGGCTGAGCAACACGTTACCTCTACGTTATTTTCTTGTTGGGCAGCGCATGCAGCGTTATATCACCGTTACAATTTAAAACGCGATTTAAAAGACGATAAACTGTGTGGCGTATTTACTCACCAGTGTTATTTTGATCACGGTGCACTGACTCGCGGATTCGACGATACCTTTTTGGTACCTCACTCACGCTACGGCCATATTGATATAAATAAAATAAACGCCTGTGAAGAACTCGTTGTACTGGCAGGTTCTGAGCGAGTAGGGGCTTACTTACTTAAAAATAAATCGGGTAGCCAAGTGTTTATAACCGGCCACCCAGAGTACGACGCCGACTCGCTAAAAGCAGAATACGAGCGCGATTGTAAAAAAAGCCCTAATGCACCAAAGCCCGAAAATTACTTTCCGGATGACGATGCAACCAAACAACCTTCAAAAACGTGGCAAAGCCATGCTTTTTTACTTTTTTCGAACTGGTTAAATTACTACGTGTACCAAACCACACCGTATGATATTAATTTAGTTAGCCAAGACGTGAGGACTAACAACTATGCCGAATAACGCGCCTACAAATAATAAGCAAGCCGAAATAAGTGCCGCATTAAAAGAACGCATTTTAATTTTAGATGGCGCAATGGGCACCATGATCCAAGATCATAAGCTAGAAGAAGAAGACTATCGCGGAGAGCGTTTTAAAGACTGGCATGTATTAATTAAAGGTAATAACGATTTATTAAGCCTAACCAAGCCCGACTTAATCACTGATATTCATCGTGGTTTTTTATCAGCGGGCGCCGATATTATCGAAACCAACACGTTTAACTCGACCACTATTTCGATGGAAGATTACGACATGGCAAACCTAAGCCGTGAAATAAACCTAGAGTCGGCTAAATTAGCACGCGCAATTTGCGATGAATTTACGGCTAAAACGCCAGAAAAACCGCGCTATGTAGCCGGTGTTTTAGGGCCGACATCTAAAACGTGTTCAATTTCGCCAGACGTAAACGATCCGGGTTACCGAAACGTTACTTTTGATAAGCTAGTTACTGCGTATGTAGAGTCTACCCTTGCATTAATGGAAGGCGGCGCCGATTTAATACTAATCGAAACTATATTCGACACGCTTAATGCAAAAGCCGCCTCGTTTGGTGTAGAAGAAGCCTTTGAGCAAGCAGGGCGCACATTACCAGTTATGATCTCGGGCACTATTACCGACGCTTCTGGCCGTACGCTTTCTGGGCAAACAACCGAAGCATTTTATAACTCTATTCGCCATATTAAGCCTATTTCGATTGGTTTAAACTGCGCGCTTGGCCCTGATTTACTGCGCCAATATGTAGAAGAGCTTTCGCGCGTGTGCGAAACCTTTACATCGGTACACCCTAATGCGGGCTTGCCTAATGAGTTTGGTGAATACGACTTAGAAGCGCCTGAAATGGCAGCCGAAATTATCGATTGGGGTAAATCGGGCTTTATTAATATAGTAGGTGGATGTTGTGGCACCACGCCTGCGCATATTCGTGCTTTTGCAAAAGGTTTAGCAGGCGTTAAACCACGCCAACTGCCAGAGCTTGAAGTACGCATGCGTTTATCAGGCCTTGAAGCCTGTAACTTAAATTAAGGAGCCAACATGACCCAACAAATAGCAGTATTTACTAATGTCGGCGAACGTACCAATGTAACCGGTTCTGCCATGTTTAAACGTTTAATCATGGAAGAAGACTTTGAAGCTGCGCTAACAGTGGCCCGCGAACAAGTAGAAAATGGCGCACAGGTTATTGATATAAACATGGACGAAGCCATGTTGGACTCAAAAGCCGCTATGGTTAAGTTTTTAAACTTAATAGCCTCAGAGCCTGATATTTCACGCGTACCCATTATGGTCGACTCCTCTAAATGGGAAGTAATAGAAGCAGGCTTAAAGTGTATTCAAGGTAAGGCCATTGTTAACTCTATATCGCTAAAAGAGGGCGAAGAGCCGTTTATTCGCCAAGCTAAAATAATAAAACGCTTTGGTGCAGCTGCCGTTGTAATGGCGTTTGATACTGACGGACAAGCTGATACAGCAGACCGCAAATATGAAATATGTGCCCGCAGCTACAAAATATTAGTAGAAGATATTGGTTTTCCACCAGAAGATATTATATTCGACCCTAATATATTTGCCGTAGCCACCGGTATAGAAGAGCACGACAACTACGCTGTAGAATTTATTGAAGGCACACGCCGCATTAAACAAAACTTACCGCACTGTAAAGTGTCGGGCGGGGTGTCAAATGTATCGTTTTCATTTAGAGGTAATAACCCAGTACGTGAAGCTATTCACTCGGTATTTTTATACCACGCCATAAAAGCGGGTATGGATATGGGGATCGTAAATGCAGGGCAACTCGCCGTTTACGACGACATCCCAGAGGAGCTTCGTAAAGCCGTTGAAGACGTAATACTTAACACAGACCCAGGTGCAGGCGAGCGTTTAGTAGAGCTTGCACCAAAATACTCTGGTATGGCACAAGCCGAGCGAGTAGAAGATTTAGAATGGCGCACATGGCCTGTTGAAAAACGCCTTGAGCACGCGCTTGTAAAAGGCATTACTACCTTTATAGATGAAGATACCGAAGAGTGCCGCGCTGCTGCCGATAAACCTATTCACGTAATTGAAGGGCCGTTAATGGATGGCATGAACGTGGTAGGTGATTTATTTGGCGCAGGTAAAATGTTTTTACCACAAGTGGTTAAATCGGCGCGCGTAATGAAACGAGCCGTAGCCTACCTAGACCCATTTATTGAAGCCGAAAAAGAAGAAGGCTCAACCAATGGTAAAATAGTGATGGCGACCGTAAAAGGCGACGTACACGACATAGGTAAAAATATTGTAGGCGTGGTACTACAGTGTAATAACTATGAAGTTATTGATTTAGGCGTAATGGTACCTGCCGATAAAATACTGCAAACCGCCATCGACGAAAAAGCCGATATTATTGGTTTATCGGGCTTAATTACCCCATCGCTTGACGAAATGGTACACGTAGCAAAAGAAATGAAACGCCGTGGTTTTGAACTGCCGCTACTCATTGGTGGTGCAACTACCTCTAAAGCGCACACCGCAGTAAAAATTGAGCCGCAATATGACAAAGGCGTTGTGTATGTAAATAACGCAAGCCGTGCAGTTGGTGTGGTTTCAAACTTACTATCAAAAGACATTAAACCTGACTTTTTAGCTAAAACTAAAGCTGAATATGTAAAAGTACGCGAGCAACAAGCGCGTAAAAAACCACGCTCTAAGCCTGTTACAATCCAGCGCGCACGCGATAACGCAGCAAAGCTTGATTGGGATAACTACACACCACCAGTGCCTAAAAAGCTGGGCGTGACCGAGTTTAAAAATGTACCAATTGCTACTTTGCGTAAATACATAGATTGGACGCCATACTTTATGACGTGGTCAATTGCCGGTAAATACCCGCGCATAATGGACGATGAAGTAGTAGGCGAGCAAGCGCAAAGCTTATTTAAAGACGCTAACGATATGTTAGACGACCTTGAAAAAGCAGGCAGTTTGCAACCACTTGGTGTAATTGGTTTATTCCCGGCTAACCGCGTGGGTGATGACATAGAAATATACACCGACGAAACACGCAAAGAAGTATTAACTACTTCATGCCATTTACGCCAGCAAACCGCAAAAACCGACTTTGCTAATTATTGCCTAGCCGACTACATAGCACCAAAAGGCACGCCTGATTACTTTGGCGCGTTTGCAGTAACGGGCGGCCTAGAAGAGGACGACTTAGCAAATGCGTTTGACGCACAGCAAGACGATTACAACAAAATAATGGTTAAAGCGGTTGCCGACAGGCTCGCCGAAGCGTTTGCAGAATACCTACACGAAAAAGTACGTAAAGAGTATTGGGGTTTTGCACCAGACGAAAACCTAGCAAACGATGAGCTAATACGCGAAAACTACCAAGGTATTCGTCCAGCGCCAGGTTACCCTGCGTGCCCAGAGCACACCGAGAAAAAGAAAATTTGGCAGTTGCTCGACACCGAAAAACGCATTGGCATGCAGCTAACCAGCTCGTACGCCATGTGGCCAGGTGCTGCTGTTTCGGGTTGGTACTTTTCACACCCTGAGGCTAAATACTACGCCGTAGCAGCTGTGCAAAAGGATCAGGTAGAAGACTACGCTAAACGAACCAATATGACGCTTGAAGAAGCTGAAAGGTGGCTATCGCCTAACTTGGGGTATGATCCGGAGTTATAGCGAAGCGGTCAGTTTTTAGTTGTGAGCTATCAGTAAACACAAAGAACAAAAACGAGCCTAATTAGGCTCGTTTTTTTGTTTTTAAATTAGTTTAGTTAGATAGAGATGTATTATGGTTTTGTCGCATAGCATTAATAAACGTTTTTTGTGAAAAATAATAAAGTCCTTTTTTTGTCTAGATAATCATATGTTTACAAAGAGTTTATTTAGTGAAATTATTAATCAAGCGAATATAAGTAGTTTTGGGATGTTATGACCCTCAAAAATTGAACCCAATAGGCTATTTAATGCTTATGCATAAGGAGAGTGAAGTGAACGATGTAGTATCATTTGCTGATGAAAGTGGAATTTCAAAAGGGTCACCTTGTTATACTATCGGTATTTTAAATGTTCCAAGTGAATATTTAGATGAATTCAATTTTAAAATTGAACAAATTTATAAATCGAGTGGGATTCAAGGTGAAATAAAGTGGGAAAAAATAAGAAAAAGCTCAGGACAAATTAATTTATGCTTAAATATCTTAAAGTTTGTACTAAGTAGCCCGTGTACTTTCCATGCTATTGCGGTATCAAAAGCCCCTTATCATAAATGGCATAGAGATGAAGAAGCGGCTTTTTACACAACGTATAATCAACTTCTAAATCAAAGTAGTAAAGGTTTAAACGCTAACTTTAAAGTATACATAGACCAGAAAAGTACAAAATACCCCAAACAAGATGAAGTAATTCAAATTATTACTAATCATATGCTTGCTAAATTACCAACATCTTCAAAAATTGAGCTTGTATCAATGCAAGACTCTAAGCTTCATTGGGGTTTACAGGCTGTTGATATATTAACTGGGGCAGTTAATACTGGTTATCTTTTATATTTCAACCCCAAATCTGATATGCAAATGGCAAAAAAACTAGCCACTTTTCGAATGGCTTCAATTTTAGGTTGGGATCAATTAGCCTATGATACTAGACCAAATAATATGTTTAACATTTGGCACTTTCCGATAGAAACTAGAGCTATACCAGATACTAGAGATATAGTTCCTAATTTTGCAGTACCAAATGTTAGTAGAGCAGAATATGAAGTTATAACAGGCTCTTAATAAGGTTTTAGACGGACTTTACTTAGGGAAGGCTTTGAAAGATTTACTCGCTTTTGTTTCATTTCGTATTTAATAACAAAAGGGCTCAAATCTTTATTCCAGACATAGTGGTGGAATTATTGCTGTAAATACACAAAATACTAAAGAGCAGACACTTGCTAAAAGCTTAATCGAACAAGGTAAGCAATCCTTGCACGCAAGTATCAATACTTTTGAAAAACCAGTACTCGATTGGAAAACGGCTAACTACCATATTCGTGTTGATGATTTAGGCGATGGAAATTACCGTTATGCAGTGTGGGGTATTAATAAAAAGCCAAGTGACAAGCCTGATATGGTTTTACTAAATGGCGATATTACATTTGAGGGCAGCGGCGGGAATCATCACTATACGTTTAAAAATGGTCGTTATAGTTATGTGCTACAAGTAACCATTATTGGCTGCGATACATCACCACCAGGTTGGCTTGAAGTTTATAAAGACGATGAGCGATTACTATTTGAAGATGTTATAAGCACTCATTAATGTATGTTTTAGTATGCTTGATAATGTAGTTCTGTTTTTAACAGTAAAACGTTCTAATAATTAGTATTTTTATAAAACAGATCTAAGTGGTAGGCTAAAAGTAGTAAGTATAAAATAGTAAGTAATTAAAAATAGTTCTCGCGCAACAAGGAACCCTCCTGTAAAGCGCTTTGCCAAGGAGTTTAGTATGATCACGCTTACCATTAATGGTAATAAACATGAGTTTTCTGGCGATCCGTCAACGCCAGTATTATGGTATCTCCGAGATGAATTGAATTTAACTGGGCCTAAATTTGGTTGTGGTATGGCACAGTGCGGTGCGTGTACCGTGCATATTGATGGGGTAGCTCAGCGCTCGTGTGTATTACCTGTAGCGGCAGCAGCAGGGCGTTCAATTACGACAATTGAAGGGTTAAGCGAGCAGGGCGACCATCCTGTACAACAAGCATGGATAGAGCATAAAGTACCGCAGTGTGGTTTTTGCCAGTGCGGTCAAATGATGCAAGCTGCAAGCTTATTAGCTACAAACCCAACCCCAACCGACGATGAAATAGTAAGTAATATGTCGGGAAATATTTGCCGTTGTGGTACATACCCGCGCATTCATAAAGCAATTAAATCAGCCGCTAAAACAATGGCGAGTGTTCAATATTTTGACCCAAATGAACAAGGGGAAGAAGTATGAGCCAAGATAACAAATATTTTGATTTAAACCGCCGTAAGTTTTTAAAAACCAGTGCAATAGGTGCATTGGTACTTGGTACTTATTTTGTAGGCAGTGCGCCAAGAGCATTCGCGGGTGTGTTAGAGCAGCCATCTGAGCAAGCAAAGCGCGCAAACTTATTTATTGCACTGCGCCCAGACGGCATGGTTGAAATAACCTGCCATCGCTCTGAAATGGGTCAGCAAATTCGCACCGCGATTGCACAAATAGTTGCCGATGAAATGGAAGCCGCGTGGGATAAGGTTATTGTTATTCAGGGTAAGGGCGACCCTAAATATGGCGATCAAAATACCGATGGCTCGCGCAGTATTCGCTACAACATGCAACGCCTGCGTGAAATGGGCGCAAGTGTACGTTACATGATGCAGCACGCTGCCGCTAAGTATTGGAAAGTTGACCCGCAGACCTGTACAGCCAATCAACACGTTGTTACACACAGCTCAGGTAAATCGCTTACTTATAAAGATTTAATCGACTTAGCGCTTACAATAACGCCACCAGAAGCTGACAAACTAACACTTAAAACACGCAAAGAATGGCGCTACATTAATACTGGCATGGCGCACATAGATTTAGCCGATTTAGTAACAGGTAAAGCAATATTTGCAGCCGATGTACGCGAACCACAAGCGCTAGTGGCTATAATTGAACGCCCGCCGGTAGTAGGCGGTGTTGTTAAGTCATTTAATGCCAGTGCTACAAAAGCGATAAACGGCGTTGTAGATGTTATTGAAATACCTGCACCAAAAGGCGCGCCGCAGTTTCAGCCAAAAGGTGGCATTGCGATTATAGCTAAAAACACATGGGCTGCATGGCAAGGGCGTAAAGCATTAAAAGTCGTGTGGGATGATGGCAAAAATGGCGATTACAATTCAGAAGAATTTAAAAAGTCATTACTAAACACAGTACAAACTCCACAGGCAAACATACGTGATAAAGGCGATGCCATGGGCGTGTTGGCTAAATCGAGCAATAAACTCGTAGCTGATTATTACGCACCGCATCTTGCTCAAGCACCAATGGAGCCGCCTTGTGCAACGGCTATGTACAACAAAGACAGTGTTGATATATGGGCTGCTACGCAAAATCCACAAGCCGATATGAAAACAGTGGCGGCAATGCTTGGCATGGATGAGAGCAAAATTAATGTTCACGTTACCATGTTAGGAGGCGGCTTTGGGCGCAAGTCAAAACCTGACTTTTCAGCAGAAGCAGCTTACCTTTCAATGAAAGTAGGCAAGCCTATTCGTGTGCAATGGACGCGTGAAGACGACATACAACATGGTTTTTACCATGCAGTTTCGGCTCAGCACATTGAAGCATCGCTAGATAAAAATGGCGCTATAGAATCGTATTTGCACCGCACCGCGTTTTCACCAATTACCTCTACCTTTTCAGAAGGGGCGACTACGCCAGGGAGCTTTGAACTGCGCTTAGGGTTTACCGATAACCCAATTAACACACCTAACATGAAGTTAGAAAATGGTGATGCGCAAGCCAAAGCACGAATTGGTTGGATGCGTTCTGTATCAAATATTTTTCATGCCTTTGCTATTCAGTCATTTATTGGCGAAGCGGCGCACAAAGCCGGTCGCGACCAAAAAGACTATTTACTAGACACCATAGGTCCGAGTCGTATTGTTGATGTAACAGAGCAAAATGCTACATACGATAATTACGGTGGCGATAAAGAGGTTTACCCTTTAGATATTGGCAGACTGCGCCATGTTATTGAAAAAGTAGCTGACATGAGTAAATGGGGGCGAGAACTTCCTAAAGGGCGAGGTTTAGGCATAGCAGCACACAGAAGCTTTTTAACTTACGTAGCTACGGTAGTTGAAGTAGAAGTGTCGGATGCTGGCGATTTAAACGTAATTAAATCGTGGGTTGCGATTGATGCGGGTACGGTTGTAAACACCGACACCGTTATAAACCAAACCCAAGGTGGCTCTATTTACGGGATTACAACTGCAATCAGCGATGGTATTACCTTTGATAAAGGCCGCGTGCAGCAAAGTAACTTTCATGATTATCGCGTACCGCGTATGAGTGACTCACCTCTTGAAGTTGAAGTTGAAATAGTACAAAGTGATGCACCACCAGCAGGGGTAGGCGAGCCATCTACACCAGTTTATGCGCCAGCATTATGTAATGCTATTTTTGCAGCGTGCGGAAAGCGTATTAGGCAGTTACCGATTGGTAACCAATTAAAAGCGTAGCTAAATAACCTACAGCTTAAACAAAAAAACCGCCAAAATGGCGGTTTTTTTAGAAGTTAGCGATTAGTGAGTTTTTTCAAACTCATCAACTTCACGCTCTGCTTCTTCTTTAGATTTACCATACTGCTGCTGGATTTTACCCACAAGCTCTGTACGGCTACCTTCAATTTTGTCTAAATCGTCGTTAGTAAGATCGCCCCATTTTTGTTGAGCCTTACCTTTAAGTTCGTTCCAATTACCTTTCATACGATCGCTGTTCATAAGTTTCTCCTTACTTAGATTTAATTAACGTTCAGTATAAAAGGAGCAAGGCGTGTACCAATAAGTTAAATTTTTATTTTTCATTTATAATCATATTGTTATGTTTTTATTGAGCAAGTAATGATTAATGCTGTGAGCACATCCTTAAAAAATATACAGAGCGGTCTGTAATTATTTCTGATTATGATGCTCTTTATAACCACATAGCTTTAGCGGCGCGTTTATTTTTGGTTTTTGCTACAATGCCTGCAAAGTAATTTAGGGTAAATAGCTGTGCTGCCGGTTCAAGACATATATCAACAACTCGTTACTACATTACAAAGTAATCCTATTACGTTATTACAAGCGCCGCCTGGTGCGGGTAAATCAACATGGTTGCCGTTACAACTTATGCGCGATGGGTATTTTAAACGTATTGTAATGCTAGAGCCTCGCCGTTTAGCTGCACGTAATATTGCCAGTTATTTAGCAAAGTGCCAAAACGAGAGTGTTGGGCAAAGTGTAGGCTTGCGGATTAGGGGCGAGAGTAAAGTAAGCGCTAATACGCGCCTCGAAATAGTCACCGAAGGCATGCTCACACGCATGCTGCAAAACGACCCCGAATTAAGCGATATAGATTTACTGATATTTGATGAATTCCATGAGCGCTCAATTGCAGCCGATACTTCACTTGCCTTTGCTTTAGAGACCCAAAGTGCGCTGCGCGAAGATTTAACCATCATGCTTATGTCGGCAACGCTAGATACTGAGCGTTACACAGCATTTTTTGATTGCCCTGTAATTCAATCAAATGGTCGCAGCTACCCAATAGACGAAGTATACATACCCATAAAAGATGAAAGCCGCTGGCTTGATGCAATTCCTACCATAATAAAACAAGCACTTAATGAGCAAACAGGTAGTGCATTGGTATTTTTACCTGGGCAATTTGAGATACTACGCGTGCAACAAGCACTCACCGACTTACCCAGTAACTGCCTAGTTGCCACGCTATTTGGCGAGCAAGATAAAGCTAATCAGCAAGCTGCTATTGCCTCTGCACCAAACGAAATGCGCAAAGTAGTGCTTACCACCAATGTAGCAGAAACCAGTTTAACTATTGAAGGCATACGCATTGTAATTGACAGCGGCAAGCGCCGTGCAGCTACCTTTAATTTAAAAACAGGGGTTACTGAACTCATAACACAAAGTATATCGCGCTCGTCTGCTGTGCAGCGTGCTGGGCGTGCAGGGCGAATAGAGCCGGGTATTGTATATAGGCTTGGCTCAAAGCAAACCTTTGAGCGACGTAATAGCCACGACAATCCCGAAATACTCACATCAGACATAAGCCAACTTATGCTTGAGGCAAAGCAGTGGGGAGCCTGTATTGATGAGTTAACCCTACTTGATAAGCCCACTGAGCAACAAGGCGAGCAAGCAAGTAATTTACTTAACATGCTTGAAGCTATTGATAGCAAAGGTAAGCTCACACCGCTTGGCAGTAAAATGTTAGGTTTTGGCGCTGATATTCGTTTGGCGCATATGCTATTAAAAGCACAAATACTTGATGAACAACTCCCTGGTGTTTTTAGGCTCGCTATTTATTTAGTGGCATTACTTGAGAGTAGAGTAAATAGTGCAAACGAGTTGAGTTTAGCGCTGCATAGCCAACAGCAACGTCCGCATCCGGTATTTAAACAACAGTTAAAGTATTGGCAAAGCCGCTTAAAAGTAAAAGACGAAACCAGCGAATTAAATACGCATTATATAAGTTTGCTTGTGGCACTCGCTTACCCCGATCGTATTGCTAAAAAACGCGGTAATGGTTACCTACTTGCCAATGGTGCAGGTGCTGAGTTAAATACCGATTACTGGCACAATGACGACTACTTAGCCATAGCAACAATGGGCGGGCACAAAGGCGGGCGTATATTTGCGGCCACCGCGCTTAACCCATTTGAGTTACAAGAATTTTTACCGCATTTATTTAGTGACCTTACTCGTTGTGAATTTGATGAAAAATCAGCACGCTTTATTCACCAAGATGAAGTAAAGCTTGGTGCTATAACGCTCACTAGCCAGCCTAGTAAACAAAAACTAGATAAGGGCGAGCGTGCTAAAGCGTGGCTTAACTTATTTGCTAAACATGGTTTTGCATTATTTAACGAGCAACCTGATGCGCAGCAATTGCTGATACGTATGAGCTTAGCAAGTAATTTAATGCCCGATAAATTTCCGCAAATAAACGAGCAACAACTTATTCAAAATGCAGCGCAGTGGCTAGGCGTATTTTTAGAAGATATTAAAACGCTCACGCAGCTTAAAAAGTTTAACTACTTTGAAGCATTACAAAACTGCTTTGATTGGCAACAGCAAACCGCTTTAAAAACACTGTTACCACTGCGCTTAACGGTGCCCAGTGGCTCAAATATAAAAATAGAATACCAACTTGATGGCCCCGCAAAGCTAAACGTGCGTATGCAAGAAGTTTACGGCTTGACCAGTACTCCTATGCTCGCCAACGGTAAACTGCCACTACTTATGGAGTTGCTATCGCCGGGTAAACGCTCACTGCAACTTACTCAAGATTTAGCCCACTTTTGGGCTAGCAGTTACCGCGATGTGCAAAAGGAAATGAAAGGCCGCTACCCTAAACATT
This sequence comes from Pseudoalteromonas sp. SG43-1, assembly GCF_014164415.1. Taxonomy (NCBI): domain Bacteria; kingdom Pseudomonadati; phylum Pseudomonadota; class Gammaproteobacteria; order Alteromonadales; family Pseudoalteromonadaceae; genus Pseudoalteromonas; species Pseudoalteromonas sp. SG43-1. The sequence goes on from NZ_JACJFD010000023.1 coordinate 68,701, forward strand.
TTTGGCCAGACGACCCAGCCAACAGCGTTGCAACGAATAGAGTTAAGAGCAAAATGTAATTTGCCGTATTTTATAACTTTATTTACTTTAAATAGTGTGTTTTTATATTAGAAACAATAAGGAATGTTAAAAATGAAAATAATATTTGCTGCTTTACTTCTACTCTCATCGGGTGTCAGTGCTAACAATTACCAAGAAGAAGTTGATAAATTTTTTGAATTGTACGCTGATGAAAAAACAAGCGATGCTGTTGATTCCATTTACGCAAGTAATAAATATGTGTCGTCGATACCTGATCAGGTAAAACAGATAAAAACACAGCTATCCTCACTTGATGATCTTGTTGGTGAAATTAATTTCATTAATAAGGTTTCTGATTATAAAGTTGGGGAGCTTTTTGTTCATGTAACCTACCTAGTAACCTACGATAGGCAGCCTATTCGTTTTGAATTTCAATTTTTTAAAGTGAAAGAAGGTTGGAGAATTTATTCAATGTCTTTTGATGACAATATCGATGAAGATATAAAAGAACTTGCAAGAAAAGCTGCGCTAAAAAATTAATGTATTAATAAATTTAGTCGTTTTAGTAAAAATACTTTTTTAAAAAGAGTCGTTATGAAGTGCAAGCTAAGCTTTCTATAAATTATATTTCTTAGCTTTTCAGCCCGTGCCGATGAGCCGTTAGACCTAAAGCTGTTTGCACTGAATTATTACAACGCCATGACCGCCACATAAGTACCTAACGCAGGTGCTAAAGAGCTTGAGGCTTACCTTGCATTGTTAACCGATGATATTGGCAATCAACATATTCCGTATCAACCGGATGACTCACGTACTCCAGATGGTAAAAAGCAGATGCGCAAAGGTATAAGTTTTTACTTAGGTGCGCACACATTGTTTGAAAGCACACTGCTTCATACATTTGTGTTTAACGATACAGGCTTTGCTATTCGTTATAAAAACTATGTAAAAGGTATTCATCCGCAAAATGGCGATGATCCGCAAGTATCACGAATAAACGAATAAACGAATAACTAATAAAACAAATAAGGATATATTTATGAAACGTTTACTTATCGCACTATCAATATTAATGCTCAGTGCATGTGCTAGTACAAAAAGTGATTTTAGGTTTGATGGATCTACGCCTGAATCAACTCAGGCAGGAGTTAATAAAGTTTTAAAGGCATTAAAAACTCAAGATTCAATGCGCTTTTTAGGCGCTTTAATCGCAATTCAGTTTTCTGACGTGCAAAGCGCAGAAGATATAATAGGCGACCCTACCATGATGAATGAAGTGAATTACTTTATTATTGGTAAAAAAATTGATGGCTTAAATTATTATGAAGTACTGGATCTTGCGAGTACGTCTCCATCAAAAGTTGAATTTTCTGTAGAAGAGTAATTTTATTTTGTTAGTTACAATATAATTTTACGCCAATGATGCAGTGCATTATTGGCGTTTTTATATGAAATTATTTATATTTAACTATTTATATTTAACTATTCGGAACGATAGTTCATTTTTTTAAAAGCATCGTATATCGCTAAATGTAGTGTTTCAGTGTGATCTAGGTTTTCAAAATAGCCAAATTGCACTTGGCTTTTACTACTCAGAATAGGCGTGACTTTTTTATGTAATTGCTTTGCTAAACCTTCCATTAATTCGCCTTCTTTACCTACTCCAATATAAACCGATTGAGGAAAGGCAGTTGGCTCAAAAGGGCCATTCAGTAATTCATTATCGGCCCACCATAAGCTGGGGCTAATTATTACGTAATGATTAAACATTGCAGGATGATTAAATAAAATTTCGGTGGCTAGTAAACCACCTAACGATTGACCAATTAAAGTACTTGTTGAGTTGGTACGGTATGTTTTATTGATCAGTGGCCGTAGTTCGTCGTTTATAAAACTAATAAACTTTTTTGAGCCACCGTGCGTTGGCAAGTCTTTTAAATCGAGGGCATTATTACTCGGTGATGTAAAATCGTGTTTACGATCGATATTTGCTATACCCACAACAATGGCTTCGGGTATATGATTTATCCACGAAAAAGAGGCAAATTGTACAAGTCCTGCAATATGAATAAAGTCTTCATCTTTTGAGCCATCGAGTAAGTAAATAACAGGGTAATGTTTATCGCTTGATTGCTCATAACTATTAGGTAAGTAAACGTTTATAGTGCGTTGCTGCTCAAGCGTGGTTGATTTAAAGGTAAAGGTTTCACCAATACTAAAAGGTTTTGTTTTAATCAGTTCTGCATGGCTTAATAAGCTAAAAGCTAAACATATTATTGTAAATAAACTTAACATTTTATTTTTCATTAGATTGCCTTTAGTTATTGTTATCACTTAATTTAAACTTCTTTACCGCCATGCTTTTCTGCTAGGTCGTCGAGCTCTGCTGAGGTGTAATCAAAACCACTTTCGTCGTATTCGTATATCACTTTTACACTATCGCCGCCATTAAAAAGTCGTGTTTTTACATCGTTAACCGGCCAGTCTTTGAGCTCGTGTAAAAATCGGTTAGCAACTTGTGAAGATTCAAAACAATAGCGAATTTCTATTTTCATAAATAATAAAGCTCTGGCTGTTTACCCCAGCTGCTAGCGCATTATTAATGGGGCGTTCATGATTCGGTTACAAAAAATAAAGAGTTAAATTGTAAATTTTGTGTTTCAATAAATGCATTAAACTCGGTACACACTAACGTACTTTAATTAACAAATGATGACGACTTTACATGCATTATAAATTTGCTCTTATCGCAAGCTCGGTTTTTATACTAAGCGCTTGCGGTGGTTCAGGCTCCGATGATACGCCAACCGTTAACGGAAATAAAATCCCCATTTTGTCAGTCGCTGATATTCCTAGTGAATTAAGTAAAGGCCAAACAATTGAGCTAACAGCAACAGCCAGTGATAAAGACGGCACTATTACATCTGTTGTGTGGCAACAAACGCAAGGGCCTGAACTAATTAGTGGGCCTTTAGAGGCAACAACTACTTCAGTAACACTGCTAAATGCGCAAAGTTATAAGCCTGTTGATTATGCTTTTTCGGTAACAGCAACCGATAACGAAGGGGCAAGCAGTGTAAAAACGCTAAGCTTTACTGCACGTAATAATATGGATGACATTAGCGCCGCACGGTTACTACACCAAGCAACAATGGGACCTAAGCTTAGTGAAATACAAAACGCACAAGGTTTAAGCGAGCAGCAATGGCTTGATAAACAAATAGCGCTACCTATTAATTATCACCGTGATTATTTAGTAAAGTTAAATGACGATGACGACTTTAAATACATAAGCCGCATAGACGCATGGTGGAAGGCAGTAATGCAAAGTGACGATCAACTTCGTCAACGTGTTGCATTTGCGTTAAGTGAAATATTGGTAGTGTCGGATGAAAACAGTGCCTTAAGAGGGCAACCTGAGGGCATGATCACTTATTACGATTTGCTACTAAAGCATGCCTTTGGTAATTATCGTGACTTACTCGAAGATGTCACGCTTTCGCCTATTATGGGAACTTACTTAAGCCATTTGGGTAACGAAAAAGCAGACGATGCACTTAATATTCGCCCAGATGAAAATTACGCACGTGAAGTAATGCAGTTATTTACTATTGGCCTTGAAGAGCTAAACCTAGATGGCAGCGCCAAGCTTGATGCACAAGGTAACACTATTGCTACTTACGGACAGGTCGAAATAGAGGGTTTTGCACGCGTATTTACTGGTTGGACGTTTGCCGATAGTGAAACATTTAAGCGTAAAAGTCGTGACTATATTAAACCAATGGAAGCATTTGACGAGTACCATTCTAGTAAACAAAAAACCTTACTAAATGGCGAGGTTATACCACAAGGTTATACAGCAGAAGAGTCATTGCAAATAGCGCTCGATAATTTATTTAACCATCAAAATGTTGCGCCATTTATTACTAAGCAACTTATTCAGCGATTAATTACGTCAAATCCAACCCCCCAATACGTTGAACGAGTAGCTAATGTATTTATTGATAATGGCGCCGGTGTACGCGGCGATTTAGCGGCGGTAGTAAAGGCTATTTATTTAGATGATGAAGCGCGGCATTTTGGCTCAGTGCTTAATTACCAAGGTAAAATTAAAGAGCCTATTTTAAAGACTGTACAGTTTTGGCGAAACCTCGATGCTAAATCGCCAGCGGGTTATTATAAAACATGGAATTTAATAAATAGCTACGGGCAAGGGCCCATGCAGTCGGCTTCGGTATTTAACTTTTTTAGGCCTGATTATCAAACCGCAGCTTTACGAAATGAAGGTATTGTTGCGCCAGAATTACAAATAGCAAACGATGCAACACTGATTGGCACCATGAACGCGCTTTACGCAAGTTTAGTGTGGAGTACCGCAGAAGCGCACAGTGATTTAAATTCAAATGGTATTTATGTTTATGTTCAAGACGACATGAATGTTTTAGAGAAAAACGGTGTTAGCGCGCTATTAACTCAGTACAACACGCTATATTTTGCAGGCGCAATGAGCAGTGACACTCGCCAAGCATTACTTGATTTAGATGCCTATTTTAATGAAGAGCAATACCGTGAACGGGTTTCGTATTTATTATATATGATTGCTATTTCACCTGAATTTAACGTGCAGTATTAGGAACGCATAATGAGCATTAATAGAAGAGAGTTTTTGTCGTTATGTGTAAAAGGAAGCGTATCGGCTGCCGCGTTAACGAGCCTGCAATTACAAGCATTAACTGGAGCGACTAATGCTGTTGAGCTAGGTGATTATAAAGCATTAGTGTGTGTGTATTTATACGGGGGGAATGATTCGTTAAATATGCTCGTTCCGCTTGAAGGCGAGCAACGGAGTTTGTACAAGCAAAGCAGGCAAAACCTAGCGGTAGAGAGCCCACTTGAGCTAAGCATTAAAAGCCAGTTTGCAGGTGGCGTAGGTATTCATCCTTCACTTGAACCGATACAAAATGTGTTTGAATCTCAAAATTTAGCATTTATAGGCGGGGTAGGTACTTTACTCGCTCCCACAACATTGAATGACTATAAAAATAAAACAATAGGTTTGCCTAAGCATTTGTTTTCGCATAACGATCAGCAAGCTGCGTGGATGTATGGTCGAGAAAAACAATCACTTAATAGCGGGTGGGGCGCACGACTTTTAGAGCGTTTAGAGTTACAAGATGAGTTTGCAGCTAATGTATCACTCGACGGTACTAATTTATGGCAAACGGGAAGTGCTAGCAATGCATTTGCGCTTAACAAAAGCGGCATTAGTAGTATAAACGCGTTTGGAGGGTATCAACCTCGTAGCGAGCACGTAACCGCTATTATGAACCGCTTACTAGGCAATACGAGCCATCCGTTAAGTACAGCTTATGCCAATGGCTTAACAAGTGCGATAAATAACACTCAAGCAATGAACAGCGCGTTAGAAAGCGCGCCTGCACTTATTACTCCATTTAGCGATAATAGCCTTAGTGAGCAATTTGCCGCAGTCGCTAAAACAATTAGCGTACAGGCAAAGTTGAGTACTCAACGCCAAGTTTTTTTTGTTTCTATGGGGGGGTATGATACCCACGACAACCAATTAACAACGCACCCTGCTTTATTAAATACGTTAGCTCAAGGGTTAAGTGAATTTGATAGTGCGATGAAAGAGCTTGATATGGCTGATAAAGTGACTACGTTTACTATGTCTGATTTTGGTCGCACGTTGACCTCAAATGGCGATGGCACTGACCATGGTTGGGCAGGGAACCAAATAGTAATGGGCGGCGCAGTAAAAGGCGGCAATATATATGGCGAGCTATTAACTCAACATTTGGATGGCGCACAAGATACCGGTGGCGGGCGTTTAATTCCAAGTGTTGCTAATGAGCAGTACTTTGCCACATTGGCTCAGTGGTTTGGTGTGCCAAGCTCTGAGCTTGTTGATATTTTTCCAAACTTGAGTAACTTTGATCACACAACATTGGACTTTTTTGTGTAATTAGTCGCTAATAGTAATCTAAAAGCGCTTGTTAGTAGTATAAGCTACTGTTTAATAGTGCTTAATTGTTTTAATAATAAAAAATCACACAATATAGGAATCATAAAATGAAAGTTTTAGTGAGCTTAGTTAGTCTAATCGCCTTTTTACTCGTCATACTGCCGGGGCCTTTGTATAAATTTGGTATTGTAGAGCTAGGAACTGCGTTTGCTGGTTTTAAATTTGGTGTTTACGCTGGTGGCGCTGCATTGGTGCTACTTATAGTACAAGCGTTATTTATGCGTAAAACGTTAACGCTAAGCAGTGGTGTTATTGCGCTTGTGTTTTCGGTTGTGGCTATTGCTATGCCACTTAACATGATGAACAAAGCTAAAAGCGTACCGGCAATTCATGATATTTCAACAGATTTAGTTAACCCACCAAAATTTGTAGCAATTGCGCCACTGCGTGCTGAAGCACCAAATCCAGTAGAGTACGCAGGTGAAGAAACGGCAGTACAGCAACGCAAAGCATACCCTGAACTGGCAACGTTAAGCTTTGCACAATCTAAAGCCGATTTGATGGCAGCAAGCGAACAAGCAGTTAAAAATCTTGGTTTTGCAGTGGTAAGTGCAAACACGGCTACAGGTATTGTAGAAGCTACTGATACAACCACATGGTTTGGTTTTAAAGACGATGTGGTAATTCGTATTAAAGATGAAGGCAGCCAGCGTTTTGTTGATATTCGTAGTAAATCGCGAGTAGGGCGTAGTGATTTAGGAAAAAATGCAGAGCGCATTCATTCAATTATTAATGAACTAAACAGCTTACTTGCAAAATAATTAAATTTAGCGCCCTAGTACTAACGATTGAGCCCAAACACTGTTTGGGCTTTTTTGTGCCTATTTTATATTGTCAGGTTCTATTCACGGGCTATGGACTATGCTGTTGATGATTTAAATTTTTAACCACTATGGAGTTATTATGAAAACAGTAGGATATGCAGCAAAAAGCCAAGGTTCTGAATTGACAGAGTTTTCTTTTGAGCGCCGCGATTTGCGAAATAACGATGTAGAAATTGAAATTTTATACTGTGGTGTGTGCCATTCAGATTTACACGCCGTACGAAATGATTGGGGTGGCAGTGACTACCCGCTAGTACCTGGGCACGAAATTGTTGGTAAAGTTATGTCGGTAGGTAGCGACGTTAAAAAATATAAGCAAGGCGACACAGTTGCTGTGGGTTGTATGGTTGATTCGTGCCAAAGTTGCGATCAATGTGATAACGACGAAGAGCAATTTTGCCGCGAAGGCATGGTTGGTACGTACGCAGGCAAAGACCGCGTTAGTGGTGAAATGACCCAAGGTGGATATTCTAAGCATGTTGTTGTACGCGAAGAATTTGTACTTTCTGTACCAGAAAATTTAGACCTTTCACGCGTTGCACCGCTACTTTGTGCAGGTATTACTACGTATTCGCCACTTCATAAGTGGGGAGTACAAAAAGGTAGCCGTGTTGGTGTTGTTGGTCTAGGTGGGCTTGGTCACATGGCCGTTAAAAATGCAGTTGCAATGGGCGCAAGCGTTACGGTAATTGGCCGTAGTGAGTCTAAAAAAGATGATGCGGTTAAATTAGGCGCTCAGCACTATTTAGTGTCATCTAATGATGACGAAATGAAAGACTCGCAATCTGCCTTTGACGTCATTATAGATACAGTCCCTGTAAAACATGATTTATCTATTTACACACCGCTACTTGATGTAGATGGTACATTAGTTATTGTTGGCCAAGTTGGTCCTGTAGATGAGCTAAGCACGGTGCCATTATTAATGGGTCGCCGTCGTATTGCAGGCTCACTTATTGGTGGTATTGCACAGACGCAACAAATGCTCGACTTTTGTGGTGAAAATAACGTGCTACCTGAGTGCGAAATGATCAACATTGACGAAATTAACACGGCATACGAGCGTATGGAAAAATCTGACGTACGATACCGCTTTGTTATTGATATGGCATCGTTAAACGCTTAATTTACTAGGTAAATTAAAAATAAAAGAGCCGCTAATTAGCGGCTCTTTTTGTATTTTAAATTAACTCGAACTCAGTTAATTAGTAGCTTGCGCTGTTGGTTGCTGTTTGTTTAGTTGTAAGTAACTTAATAGCCACATACCCAAACCACCTAAAAACAATGCAGCTGCTACGTAACCTGTTTGATTAGGTGCAGCACCTTGCGCTATTGCTATTCCGCCAACCCAAGGACCTATAGCATTGGCAGTATTAAATGCGCACTGTACTAAGGCACCAATCATAGCGTGGCCTTCGGGCGCAACGTCCATTAAAAGCGTTTGAATCAGCGTAGCCAAGCCCACACTGCAACCAATAAAGAAGATCACCGCGTAAAGAGCCCAAATATTATGGCTTGCCGTTACATATGCAAAGGCAAATACAATAGTACATACAAGCGCAAGGCCAGTCGTTTTAATTGCTGATTTATCGGCAGCTTTACCCAGTACATAGTTACCGAGTGTACAACCGATACCAAACATTACCATTGCGATAGAAATAGTATACGGAGCTGTTTTTGTTACCACTAATATGGTGTCGGCAATGTAAGTATAAATACAAAACACTCCGCCAAAGCCAATAATTACAATACCCAAAATGGACCAAACCAGTTTATTTTTAAGTACGCCAAACTCGTTTAGTAAGTTAGAAGGCTTAGCGTTATCGATACTAGGGACTACTTTATAAACAAAAACAAAAGCAATAAAGGCCAGTACTGCAGCGCCAGCTAAACAATAACGCCAACTTAAATTTTGACCTACAAGTGTAACTATAGGCACGCCAACAATAGTAGCCACAGTTAAACCCATAAACACCTTAGACATAAAGCTTGCACGCTTACCTTTTGGGGCAATATCTGATGCTAATAAAATAGCAGCACCAAAATATGCACCATGAGGTAAGCCACTTAAAAATCTAAATATTACAAGCTGCTCAAGCGACGTTGCCATCGCGCTTAACCCGTTTGAGATAAACATTAAGCTTATAAAAATGAGCAATGCTTTGCGCTTTCTCATATTAGCAGTGGTAAGCATTAAAATAGGCGCACCCACTACAACACCAATGGCGTAAGCACTAATTGCGTAACCACTTTGTGAGGGCGTTGAGCCAAATGTTTCGCTAATTAGTGGCAGCATAGGCATCATCGAAAACTCAGATAATCCTAAAATAAATGTGCCAAGTGCTAATACGAGTAAAATAGCGGTTCTGTTAAGTTGACTAGATGCCGACGTTACATCTGATGTCATAGATGATCCCTTAAGATTTAATTTTAAAAGTGAAACAGCGCAATAAATTCTGAATAGAAAATATTATATGTATGCTTAAATTTTGGTGTGAGAGGGTAGTCTGTGAAAGTGCTATTTTAAGTTAAAAAAAGTACAGAGTCATGCATAAATTAGTGTTTTTGTTAGGTTTTTAAAATGTTAATTAGAAGAAAATACTACTTAAAATTCATAAAATAAAAAAACTATTTATAAAGCATGCATCTATAAGGTGTTAAATATTCGCCGAAAGGTTATTTAGAGCTTATATTTACAGTACAGTTACATGTTGATATCACATTAATTTGCTAATGTTTTTACTAATTTACTCCTTAAGGTTTTTATATGTTTGGTATTTCTAAAAGAAACGCAAAAATTGAAGAAATGGAGCTTCAATTAATTCAAAAACAGTCTATCTTGTCGGCAATTAACAAGCATGTGGCTTATATAGAGTTTACACCTGAAGGAATAATATTAGACGCAAATCAGTTATTTCTAGCTACTGTAGGCTACAGCAAAGAGCAAATAATTGGCAAACATCATCGCATGTTTTGCGAACCTGAATATGCAAAGTCAGACGAATATAGCCAATTTTGGCAAGCATTAAAAACCGGAGATTCTAAATCAGGATCGTTTTTAAGATACAAAGCTAATGGCGATAAGCTTTGGCTTGAGGCAACTTACTTTCCTGTAGAAGAGCATGGCGTAGTCACTAAAGTGATTAAAATAGCCTCTGATATTACGACTAGTTATATACAACGAAAGGCACAAGAAGCGATAGCTAGTGCACTCGATAAAGCATTGGCTACAATAGAGTTTACCCCACAAGGTAATATTTTAAGCGCAAATCAAAACTTTTTAGCAACAGTAGGCTACAGCTTAAAAGATATTGTAGGTAAACATCATAAAATGTTTTGTACTGAAGTGTTTTATGAGAAAAACCCACACTTTTGGAATGAATTAGCGCAGGGGCAGTTTAAGTCAGGAAAATTTAAACGTATTGCCGCCGACGGTTCAGAAATTTGGCTAGAAGCTACTTATAACCCAATATTAGATAGCAAAGGTAATGTAATTAAAATAATTAAGTTTGCATCAAATATTACTGATCGTATACACAATAATAATGCAGTGACTGAAGCCGCTGCAATCGCGTATGAATCGGCGGTAGCTACAGCGCAAACCGCTAAAAAAGGTTCTGAGATACTACAAAGTTCTGTTGCAAACTCAGATGCCATTGTAAGCCAAGTTCTTAAGTCAGTTGATTTAATTAAAAATCTTAATGAACAATCAGCTGTAATAGGCTCCATTGTTTCTACAATCAGCAGCATTGCTGATCAAACTAATTTACTTGCACTCAATGCTGCTATTGAAGCTGCACGTGCTGGTGAATACGGTCGAGGTTTTGCTGTAGTAGCTGACGAAGTAAGGCAACTTGCAGCCAGTACGAGTAGTTCAACTAATGAAATAGCGACCGTTGTTAAAAATAACCAAGAGCTCACTAATGATATATCAAGGCAAATTACGTCGGTTTCAGACTCTTCAGAGCAAGGCCGAGAGCTTATTGCGAATGTATCTGAGGTTATTAAAGAGATTGAGCGAGGGGCTGATATTGTTTCTCAAACAGTCGCTGAGTTAAATACTTAATTTATTATATGACCTTTTAGATTAAACACGCCTAACAACATTCAAAATTGATAAAGTGCGACAATATGTCGCGCTTTTGCTTTTGCAGTTCACACTATAATTACGCCAATTATTACAGTGGCATAAATTAACAATGGTTTATAAAAGCAAAACTCAAAAAACTTACTTACTTTCCCCTGTCGCACTTTTTATTAGCTGTGTGCTATCTACTTTTGCATTTGCCGACGATACGTCTTTAGAAGTAATTGAAGTACACGGACATGCTCAAAATAAGCACTTAGCACTTGGTTCGTCAGAATCGTTATTAAGTGATTTAGGTGTCGACTTTTCAGCTGCGGGCGGCGTATCTAACCTCCCTATTTTAAATGGTTTAATGGGCGACAGAGTTAAAGTGTTAATTGATGGCGCAGATGTAACCGCTGCATGCGCTAATCATATGAACCCGCCACTTTCGTATATCTCGGCTAATCAAATTACGTCTTATAATGTGGTTGCAGGCGTGTCGCCAGTGAGTGCGGGCGGCGATAATATTGCTGGCGTAATAAGCGTTAATTCTATTTCACCACAGTATAGCGATAGCAATGAATTAGGTTGGCACTCAGGTTATGTGTCAGCAAAGTACAGTAGCGTTGATAACGGACGTAAACTTGGCGTTGGTGCACGTTTAGCAAGTGACACGCTTAGCCTTAATTATCAGGGTTCGTTTAGTGACGCAGATAGTTATGAAGACGGTAACGGCGATGTAGTATTAGATACATTGTATCGAGCACAAAATCATAGTTTAACCGCAGCTATGCGCGATGATAAACAGCAATTAGTTATAAAGCTAACGCATCAAAAAATCCCATATCAGGGATTTGCAAATCAGTATATGGATATGACCGATAACACCAGCTACGGTGCAATAGCTCAATACAAACGCTCCTTTGAAAACAGCGAGCTTGAAGGGCAAGTTAACTGGCATAGCGTAAAGCACGAAATGGGTTTTTTCAGTGAAGAAAAAACAGGCATGATGCCAATGAAAACTGATGCACAAGATATAAGTACGCAGCTTAAATGGCGTATTGCGCTTAATAAAAACAGCAGTATTTTACTCGCTCAAGAATATTACAATTACAGCATTGATGATTGGTGGCCAAGTATTGAAGGCTCAACCATGATGGGACCAGACGATTACGTAAATATAAATAACGGTAAACGAGAGCGCATAGCGGCATTTACTGAATTTGAGAGCCAAATAAATACCAAGTTATGGTTAAATGCAGGCGTACGTATTGAAAGTGTTAATACCCAAGTAGGTGAGGTTCAGCCTTACAACGACGGTATGAGCATGATGGATATGGGCGATATGAGCGACATGGGGGGTATGGAAAGTATGACCATGAGCGATACGTCTACAGATAATAGCATTGCTGCACAGAACTTTAATGCTGGCGACAGAGATAAAACCGACACTATAGTTGATGCTAACTTTTTAATTAACTACCAAATAACAAATTATGATGAGCTGCAATTTGGTCTTGCCCGTAAAAACCGCGCGCCTAATTTATACGAGCGATACAGCTGGGGCGTAAGTAATATGGCAACCACCATGATTGGCTGGTATGGCGATGGTAATGGCTATATTGGTAACCCTGATTTAGACGTTGAAACAGCGCATACTTTAAGTGCTACTTATATTAAATCGGCTAAAGATGACCGTTGGCGTTTAAGCACCAATGTTTGGTATACAGATGTGAATGATTATATTGATGCTGATATTGTAAGAAGCTTCAATAGTTATGACTTGGACAACACAGCGCGTAATATTTTGCAGTTTACTAATGTAGATGCCATTTTATATGGTGCAAAAATAGATTTAACAGCCAACATTTATGAATCTAAGGATTTAGGTAACTGGCAGTTACACGCTAATGTTACTAATACGAGAGGCAAGCGCGACGATACTAACCAGCCGCTTTATCAAATTAAACCACTGCAGACCCAGCTAGGTATTAGCCAGCAAATGGGTCGGTTTGAAAACGCATTATCTTGGCAGTGGGTCGATAATAAAAGCCGTGTAGATAATAATCGTTTTGAAAACCAAACAGACAGCTACAGCTTGGTTAATTTAAGCTCTAAAGCCACATGGGATTCATTAACGCTAAGCGCAGAAGTGAGTAACGTGTTTGATGAGTACTACCAACTCCCACTAGGCGGCGTAAGTATTGCAGCACTTAAACAAGATAGCAGCAACGGGTTTGAACAACTTGCTGGGCAGGGTCGTTCATTTAATGTAAGCATTAGTTACGCGTTTTAACTAAATTAAATTTTAAAATAAAGTAAAAGCCATAACTGTGTTATGGCTTTTTTCATACGCTTTAATATGTAAGCCGTAAACTTATTTTTATGAAATATTTGTACGCAAAAAGCGCTCTATTAAGCACGCTTGTACTAATTTTACAGCGTTATTTTAAGGCAATGCAGTAAAAAGCAGTAACTTGTTCATCACCCAATGATTAGGAAGTACAGTGTTTAAGCAATTTAAAAATAAAGTGATGGGTGCGCCAACAGCTATGGCCGGTTTAGCTTTGGGTATTGCTAGTATGGGATGGACATGGGAAAACGTTTTTAATTTAAACTCCCAAGGGCAATTTTTGGGAGCGGTATTAGCTGGCGTATTAGTTTTACTTTTGGCTGCTAAGTTTTTACTACACCCTCATTTATTAAAAGCCGATTTAGCACACCCAGTTGCAGGAAGTGTGATCCCTACATTTGCAATGGCTAATCTTGTTATTTCAAACTCAGTTGGGCAATTTAACCCATTAGCTGGTGATATTATGTGGGTTTTAGCTTTTGTGCTGCATCTCACATTTTTGGTGAGCTTTTTATACCAGCGGGCAAAAAAGTTTAATTTTGAAGATATGGCACCTAGCTGGTTTGTGCCACCAGTGGGGATCATTATTGCAGATGTTACTTTTTTGGGTAATCCGACATTAGCGTGGTTAGCTTATAGTGCGTTAGTTATTGGTATATCAACGTACGCCATAATGCTGCCAATTATGTTTTATCGTTTTTTATTAGCCTTAAAAAGTGACTACGAAATGCAGCCAACACTTGCCATTTTAGCAGCACCAGCCAGTTTAACATTAGTGGGGTATTTTCATGTTTTAGCTAATCCGTCACTTGTTATAGTGGGGGCATTATTTATATTAGCGATAATAAAAACACTGATTGTTTATGTGTTATTTATAAAGTTATTACGCAGACCTTTTACGCCGAGCTACGCTGCTTTTACATTTCCAATGGTTATTGGGGCAACTGCATTATTTAAAATGAAAGACTGGATGCAAAGTATAAACCTCGCAATGCCATATGTAGATACAGTTAATTACTTAGCTACGTTTGAACTTATAGTTGCCACGGCAGTGGTTGGTTATGTAAGTGGTCGGTACTTTTGCCACTTTAAATTATCAAAGCAACAGGTAACGTAAAGTTACTCTTGGATTACCTGTGGCTCATTATTTTCTTGCTCAGCTAGTTTTTCGCGCTCAGCTTTTGATACATAACCAGGTTTGTTGCTTTTGTGTAGTTTAGCGTTAGTGCGTTTATCTTTTTTTTGAAATTTAGTGACGATTTTTTTACGACGGTTCACAATTAAATACTCTCTTAATTTTAAGTCGCGCATTATACAGTCATCCTCATAAAAGCTGCTATATAAATATTTAACATGAACTCTGGGTAAGAGGTTTACCAGCGTATTGAACTATAGTGATATTTAAATTTATTTTCTCTAGCCAGAGATTTTCAGTGAAAACAAGGCGAACTTACGCGTCAATAGCTGGCCTATTGCAAGTAAGTTCAACGCAGTTAGCGCTGGAAATAGCTGCTTGAGATAGATTTATTATCCAGAGTTCAGGTTATTTACCTTAAGTAATCTGCGCGTTTGGCGTAAAGAGCTATAAGTAAGTAACTCATAGCGTTATAATTACCGCTCTTAGCTATTAATTAAATGGGAATTGTTTTGAAAAAGTTAGCTTTAGCCAGTATTGCTTTATTTGCATTTGGCGCACATGCGCAGTTAAATAAAAATATTGATAGCGTTGCCGATTACGCAGTAAATACCTACCAAAATGCTCAAATACACACACTAACTAACTTAGTGGCTTTTCCGACGGTTAATAAAAGCGACATTAGCACTCCTCAAAATCCCGATTTTATTGGCTTTAAAGCACTTTTAAAAATGAAAGCCGCAGAGCTTGGTTTTGACTACCAAGATTTAGGCTACACCGTATTAATTGGTATGGGCGAGCAAAGCGAAAAAGTAACGGTAGTAACCCACGGCGACGTGCAACCTGCTAATGCAAGTAAATGGAAACAAAGCCCTTTTATTATTGATACATCTGAACCGGGTAAATTAGTTGGTCGTGGTACTGAGGACGACAAAGGTGCAATAGCAACAGCGCTTTACGCCATGAAAGCAATTAAAGATAAAGGCATAACCCTTAATAACCGTATTGAGCTTATGATTTACCTTGCTGAGGAGTCTGATTGGGGTCCGCTTACTCAATTTATGAAAACGTATGAACAACCAAAATATGCAGTAACGATTGATGCATCATACCCTGTAGTGGTTGCCGAGAAAGGCTGGAGCTTAATTGCACCTACTTTTAATGCAACATCACCACAAACGGGTTTATATGTAAAGGATGTAACTGGCGGTGCGTTTAGAAGCCAAATTCCAGAAGACGCCAGCTTAGTGCTTCACAATGCAGACGCGGCACTTATTAATACATTAAAAGCAAAAGCTAAAACATTAAATAAAGTTGAATTTAACTTTAGTGAAAAAAGTAATGGTTTAGCAATAAGCGTTAAAGGTATGTCGGCGCAT
The DNA here is from genome assembly GCF_014164415.1 of Pseudoalteromonas sp. SG43-1. Taxonomy (NCBI): domain Bacteria; kingdom Pseudomonadati; phylum Pseudomonadota; class Gammaproteobacteria; order Alteromonadales; family Pseudoalteromonadaceae; genus Pseudoalteromonas; species Pseudoalteromonas sp. SG43-1. The sequence continues at coordinate 84,525 of NZ_JACJFD010000023.1, forward strand.
TCATCTGAGCCGGAGTCGGGTATAAATGCTATTGCTTATTTAGCTGAGTTATTTAAAGGTGTGAAGCTTGAAAATAACAGTGACGGCGAGCTAATCGACTTTGTGAATCAGTTAATTGGTTTAGACATTCACGGTAAACAATTTGGCGAAATAGCTTACAAGCACGACTTTATGGGCCCAATGACAGTGGCACCAACCGTTATTGAGCGCGATGGTAATGCGCTAACACTTGCTGTAAATGCACGTCGCCCAATGGGTAAAGACGAAGCTGTATTACAAAAGCAAATTGATGATGCACTCGCTAATTGGCAAGCTACTAACAATGTAACACTTGCTAACATAGAAACAATTATTGGCACACCTATGCTACTTGATGGCGCGCCACATGCGCAAAAGCTGCTTGATATTTTCAAGCATTTTACGGGCGACGAAAAAGCTGACTTTGTATCAATAGGTGGTGGCACTAACGCAAAGCTGTTTGATAATGCTGTATCGTTTGGCCCTTCAATGCCGGGTAAGCGCTACACAGGTCATTCAGAGCATGAATTTATGACACTTGAGCAACTTGAACTGAATTTACGTATGTACACAGCAATGATGATAGAGCTTGGTAATATGTAGTTATAGTTGTTTAGTAAAAGCCGCCTTGTTTGACTGAAGTGACCCCAGTAAGGCGGCTTTTTTGTACTTATTAAAATTGGGCTACAAAGCTAAGGTTGTATACATCGTAGTTATCATTATCAGTGTAATTAGCTGTAAAGTAGTAGCTATCATTAATAAAGTACTTACCTTCAATCACTAAATCAGAATCGTTTGAGCCAATACCGACTGCAACATGTTTATTGAAGTAATAGTTTGCGAGTACATTAAAAACTGAGTCGTCGCCAACATCTAGATAGTCAACATTTACAGCAAAATAGCTGTCATCATAAAGATGGGCAAAGTAACGTGATGATAGGTCCCACGACTCTGTTTCATCATCTGTTTCAACAGTAAAACCAATGTAGTCGGTGTCGTTAATTTCATGATTATACTGAGCTTTAAACAAATAAACTGTATCGCTATATTCATAATCTAACATACGTACAGATACTTTTAGTGAATCAGCAAATAAGTAACCTAAACCTAGTGAATAGTTGTCGGCATCACCAATATTAGGTAGTTCAAAAGTTGCAAAAGCATTGCCGTAAAAACCTTCTCCAAAAATACCTTTTCCACTGTAACCATCTGAATTAAAATAATTTAAGCCTATATTACTATCTGTATCCAAGTAGCCATAATCATCCCAAACACCAGAGTTTTGCTGCTTCTCAAAGTAATAGTGAGTTGATAGCCCATACACATCATCGCTGTAATAATCAGAATCAATTTTTGCGTAGTTTATAGAGTTAAACCATTGTTTTGATTCTGACTGCTCAGCGTTTACAGACGCTGTGCAGCTAAGTGTGAGTAAAGTGAGTGGCATTAAAAAGCGCATAAGTATCCCTTCTTATAATTGAGTAAACTTGTTACTAGAATGGGTATTATATTAATGCAGTTTTATAAGGCAATTAAATGATTGTAATAAAGTGTTTGCATATTGTAGGTTTTCCTAATTAAAAACGTAGGTTACCTCAGGCAAGTTTTCGAAGCTTGGTTTGGCAAATAAATACCCTTGCATAAGCTCAACACCTGCGTTTTTTAGCCACGTATATTCTTCTACTGTTTCAATTCCTTCAGCCAGTGCGGTAATGTTTAAGTCGCGAAACATATTTAAGCAATGAGTTACTATTAATTGGCGTTTTTTATCGTTGCTTATATCGCGTATTAGCGCCATATCAAGCTTGATAATATCTGTTTGAAAGTCAGCCAGTAGATTTAAACCAGAATAACCTGCACCAAAGTCATCGGTAGCCGTTTTAAATCCGAGAGACTGGTAGTAATCAACAACGCGTTTAATGTGTGCGGTGTCTTCTATTTTTTCTACTTCAGTAAATTCAAACATAATATTTTGAATAGGAAAGTTATACTTTTTTGCAGCTTCTAGTGTGGTGCGTATACACCGTTCTGGTTTATAAATAGCATTAGGTAAAAAATTAATACTTAGCATTGATGTTATGCCTAACTTTGAAGCTAGTTGAATGGCTTTAATACGACAAAGCTGATCAAATGCATAGCGGTTGTCTTCATTCACTTTTGAAATAATTGAATAGGCAGACTCGCCATTTAAACCTCTAACCAGCGCTTCATAGCCGTAAATGAGATTAGTTTTACAGTTTATAATCGGTTGAAAAGCCATAGAAAAATCAAATTCGAGATCGTTAGCGTCAGCACAGTTACTACACGTCACTTTTTCGCAATCTTTTGATTTTTCGCTCATTTAGCTCATCCTCTTATGCATATTTGTTTAGGTTAGTTGAGATTAGATTCTAACACAAATAGATTAAAGTATTGTTTTTTATGTTTTTATACGTAATAAATAACTACGTAATAAATAACTACGTAATAAATAACTA